>CALHRQ010000094.1 GCA_938038175.1 uncultured Granulosicoccaceae bacterium
CATTGAGCATTAACAAACTGCCACTATTTTCTGTGCGACGCTCAATTAAAACAGGCGTACCGGTATCCAGTGCCAGCAACGCTGTGTCCTCAACCTGAGTATTCAGGAATTGTGTGTCGTGGAAGCGCAAATCAAACCAGCTAATTTGCCCCAAAGCCAACGGATGGGCCTGATCAATAAGCGCAAGGCCCGAACCAGCATTATCATCACTGCTGGCGCTAGTTCCACGTGCATTTTGTATCACCAACGCGTTTCCACCTGATTGCACATATTCTAGAACGCTTGCAGGTAGCTCGGCTGTATTGCTAAATTCGGCGAACACAATCGCATGCCTTGCTTCGCTATCAAGCGAACTGGAAAGATCATCAACCGAAGCAGCACCATTGGATTCAAGTGCAGTGGAGATAAAAACCGGTGCTTGCTCCGGTGGCTTTGAATCAATAGCAGCCATGGCAACTGTGACAGGCGACAAGCCTTGAACAGGCACCCGCACTGTATCGTCTGCAGGCATGTCATCACCTTGCGCAAATGCCACCTGCAGGGTCAGCTGTTCTCCAACGGGCAAAGGGATTTGATCAAAGTCCACTGATTTGACTTCGCCTGGTGTCAAACTGACAGCCCGCGATGCAACCTCGTTACCATTGATTGTCAAGACGATATTTTTTGTCACCTGTGCCTGTTGATTGGAGGCGGATGCACCAACCGTAACTGACGCACGCAAATGCACGCTATCTTTGCTAAGCGCCTGTGCGGCAAGAAAGTAGTTTGTATCGGTACCACCACCAACCGTTTTTATGTCAAAGCTTTGCAAACGATTAGCGAGCAAGGAGTTTACCCTTTCAGGCAAGCTACTGCGTTGCGCATCAGTGATAAACACCGCTTGCACTGGCCTACTGGCTTCAGCTGCAATTTTGTTAAGCCTGCGCATCAGCTGACCATAGTCGGCATGCCCAAAACCTGCAGAAAGTGAAGCAGCCGCGTTGCCCACAAGCCCTTTATCACTTGTTAATTCTGTTAGCTGTGTTAACTGGTTGCCATAGGAATACAGCTGCACGGCGGACCCATCTGCTACCTCATCAAGTGCTTCTGCGATTGCCGACTGAGCATTAGCCCAGCGCTCTCCCGATTGCATTGAAAACGAGGTATCGACAATCAATAAAGTTTGTCTTGATGCGCGTTGAGCATCTTCATCCTGGTGCCAGAAAGGTTGCGTAAACAACATACATAGCGCCAGTAAAAACAGCGAACGCACCAAAAACAATAACCAGTATTTTAATTTTCTTTTGCTTGTTGCAGGCGGCTTAGTTGGCTCAAGAAAGCGCGTTGACGGAAAAGACTGCTGTGGTGGTTCGTGATGGCTAAAGCGATGCAGAATAAAGGGCAAAGCAATGGCCAATAAACCCAATAGATACAATGGTGAGAGCAAACTCATTGTGCACGTCGCTCACGAAACTGCAGGTAGCGTGTTATCGCATCATCGAGCGGTTCATTGGTTAAAATGCGCATGTAGTCGGCACCAGCGCGCAAACACGTTTGCTCCATCTGTTCGCAATGCTGCTGTATCGCAGTGCGGTATCCATTACGTAAAAATTCTGGGTCAACAACAACACTCTTTCCAGATTCAAGGCTGGTCAGTTCGCTGATTTTTTTAACATCGGGGCTTAGCTCTTGTTGATCAAGTACATGAAAAACGGCGATATCTTGACCGGCGTATGCTAAGGGTTGAAGTCCGTGAGCCAGTGTTTCAGGATCGGTGTACAAATCTGATACTAAAACTAACAAACCTCGCTTACTCATATTGAGACGTAAACTTGATAATGCATCACCTATATCTGTACCGGTACCAACATTTGTTCGCTCAAGCATGCCAAACAACCTTAGAAGGCTATCAGGTCTCGCTGAGGGCGCAGCCTGATCGCGCACTGCATCATCAAAAACAACCATACCTATAGAGTCTTGTTGTTTACGGGCAAGATAAGCAAGTGATGCCACCAGATAACGAGCCTGATCAAGCTTACTGGTAGGTTCTCCAAATGCCATTGACGCACTGATATCCAGTAACAAGGTGAGTGCCGTGTTGGTTTCTCCACGAAATCGTTTAATGTACATGCGATCAGCCCGAGCATAGACATTCCAGTCCACAAAGCGAAGATCATCACCTTCGTTGTATGCTCGGTATTCAGCAAACTCTTGACTAAAGCCAAAATCCGGGGAGCGATGCAAACCCGTCAGCACACCATCCACAACGGTGCGCGCAATCAGCTCAAACGAGCCAAGCCGCGCCAACACGGCTGGGTCGAGAAAACGGCTGACAGGTACGGCAGCCATATCAGGCTGCTGCTACCCGTTTGCTGACAAGATCCGCCAGAACATCATCGATGCTCAGACCATCTGCTTCAGCAAAATAATTAACAAGAACACGGTGACGCAGCACCGGTGCTGCCAATGCGTCAATATCTTCTGTTGCAACATGATAGCGACCATGTATTAACGCCCGTGCTTTGGCTGCCATGGTTATAAAAAGTGCAGCACGAACAGAGGCACCAAATTTTACGTATTTGCGAACGTTATCCGTTGCACCTGGGTCATCCGGCCTTGTAGCGCGAACCAGTTCAACAGCATATCGACCAACAGCTTTTGACACTGGTACCTGCCTTGTCAGCCGTTGAAAGGCCAGCACCTCTTGTGCGTTGGTACAGGCTTTAACCGGTTCAGGTAAAACATCTGTGGTGAAGCGCTCGATGACTTCAATCTCATCTTCGAGCGGCAAATAATCGAGCATGATATTAAAGACGAACCGATCCAGCTGTGCTTCAGGTAGTGGGTAGGTGCCTTCAAGCTCCAGCGGGTTTTGCGTCGCCAATACAAAAAACGGTTTGTCGATCGTATGCATGGTGCCGCGAACCGTCGCTGAATATTCCTGCATCGCCTCAAGTAATGCTGCCTGAGTTTTCGGTGGCGTTCGATTGATTTCATCCGCCAACAACACATTGGTAAAGATAGGGCCAGGTACAAAGCGCCAGTTACGCTTACCGCTATCGTCTTCTTCAATGATATCGGTACCGGTGATATCGGTCGGCATAAGATCCGGTGTAAATTGAATACGATTAAAATTAAGACCCAGCGCATCCGCAAGGGTTCGTACCAATAAGGTCTTTGCAGTCCCCGGCATTCCCGTTACCAGGCAATGACCACCGACCAGTAAAGTAATCAGTAAATGCTCTACAACATGGTCCTGCCCAACAATGACGCGGCCAACCTCAGAACGAAGCTGATGCGTGACATCTCTGAAGCGACTGACAAGTTCTCCAGCCTCCCCCTCTTGCAAATCGTTGTTACTCACTCACCTCTCCTTCTTTTAATTCCAATAACAGCTTCTGTGCAGGCCGATAAAACGGTGCATTTTCCAAAGCAAACAAGACCTGCCGCTTCGACTCGCCCGCATCACCCAATTGCTGTGCTGCCCGTGCCTTGCCCAGTAAAGCCGCTGCAGGATTCTCTTCTTGCAAGCCTTGCAAGGCGTTGTATTCACGCAAGGCAAGGTCGGGTTTTTGAACATCCAGATAGTAATCCCCTAACCATTTATGCTCTTCGATTACATACGGGTTTACCCAGTTAATCGACTCCATAACAGCCGCTGCTTCATCATGCCGTTCCCGTTCTCGCAGCTCTCGCACAAGTCGTTGCAAACTATCAACACCGTGACCACCTATCGCATGCCAGCCAAGTAATGTATTCAACGCCTGCTCTTCGTTGCCTTGCTCTCTCTGCGCTTTGGCAAGCACCTCATAGGCATTGTCATCACCCACTCTTGCAGGATCACGATCAACCAGGTTCTGTGCAAGTAATTCAACACTGAGCCAGTCCTCCGCATTAGCTGCACGTTGCACTTGTCGACGCGTCACCTGATAGTCGTCAAGGTTTCTGGCAAGATCACCAAAATTGGATTCGACATGCAGCAAGAATTGCTCATCAAGTTCTGCTGCCTGTAAACCCGTTGCGGCAAACACAGCTTCTGCCGTGCTGGCATTGTGAGAAAACTCAGCCAGCATTTTTACCAGCGCATCGTGTCCCCAGCGATTAGAGATAAAATCGCACAGGAGACCCGCTTGCATATACGACACTTGCACCTGTCCGTTATACGTGGGTCGAACAAAGCCTGAATCAAGCTCCTCTATTGGAAGTAAATCATTTTTTGCAATAGCTAATAATGTTTCAATCGGTATTGAGCGATCACCCAATGGGCCTGTGTTCCATTCTTCATAGACTGACAAGCCTTCACTCATCCATCGTGGTAAACGGTGATTGGTTGCTTCCAGAGTGTAAACGTGGGCAATTTCATGCCATAGGGTCGAGCCCCAGTGAAATTCACCCGCCGCTCGCGCCTTGGGGCTGTCCATTGCAGTTAAATAACCAAACGTCACCCCCAATAAACCAATGCCTGGGGTACTCACCGTCCTGACACCAAAGTCGTCATGATCGTGATACAGCTCGACAACCATCGGTTTTTTTAATCTAAACCGGTAACGCTCTGTAAAGGTCTGCATGGCATCGGTGATAAGGTTCAGCACGTAAGGTTCAAGCGCATCGGCATCATCCTGATCAAGCCTGACTAGCGCACGACCCAGCTTACGCTCCGGATCTTTTGGGTCTGGCACATCAACGACACTGATACGCATGGCGTCGAGCTTATCGAGTAAACGCAGTGTGTTAACGGTTTCAATATCAAACGGGTCCAGCTCAAATGCTTTGCCAATGTGGTAACGGGCACCAAAGATATTATTGATGCGCAAGTAGTTGATGCCAAGATCTCGCTGTGCCAGCGCCAGGGTTGGATCTATTTCAACGGCTCTTTTATATAAATCAATCGCCTCACGGTAGCGATAGGTGATGATATAAAAATGCGCAACCGTTGCAAAAATATCACCGTACTTTGGGTTAACGGCAAGCGCTTTGTCAGTCCACTCATCAATGGGCTTATTTTCAAGTAAATTGGCACTTGCACGCAGCGCGTACACTTCAAGCGGAGATTTACCCTGCTCATTAATCAAGGTTTCAGCGGTTGTTAAAATCTCGCGGGCGCTGGCGATGTTCTGTATTTCGAGCTCCAGGCGTGCCTGCAATAACAAGGCTTTAATATTATCCGGATGAAGGGTAACTATTTCGTTTAGCTGCTGCCTTACCTGTCCCTCAAAGCCTTGCATTGTGGCTTCAGCCAAACCTAGTTGCGCAGGCAGATAGTTTGGATCAAGCAACAATGCCTCTCGGAATAAAGAAACTGCATCGCTGATCTGATGAGTCTGCATATACAAATGTGCCCAGCGTGTTTTTGTACGAACACTACGCTGTTCTTCTTCGGCACGCCGGAACACTCTGTTAGCCTCACGTACATCACCCAAGGCAGCAGCAGCATCGGCGCTAACCAACAGATTGTCTGAACCGAGTAGATTTTCATAACAGGCTTTTGCTTCGGACTTCTGACCAACATAGGCTTGTTGATCGCACTCAAGGAGCTCGGCTTCACGATTGTCAGAATAGGAAATGGTCAGCGCATTAGCTGGCAGTACTGGAAACAGTAAAGCTGCCAATAAAGGCAGAAAAGCCTTACCACAATAACGATGGCGGATACTGTTCATTCGTTGCTTGCACTCCAACCGGTTGCAGTGTCTATTTCCTGTTGTAACAAGGCAATCTTTACAAGCAGGGGCTCAAGTTGCTCATAGTACTCAAGCGTATCCATAGAGGCTTTTTTGTTGCGTAAACTGCCAAACTCGTTTTCCAGTAGCAAACGCTTCTCTAGCAATTTGGCAACAATCGGGTCATCGCCTGCTAAACGCAGCGCACCCAGTCTTGCAAGCGAGAGTTGCTGAGGATTGTCTCCGGCTATACGCGCATGTTCTGAAGCTAATAATTTAAGGTCGGTGTAATAAGCCTGCGTTTTATCGTTTGCGTATTTCCAGGCTTCAGCAAGCGTTAGCATTTCGTTACGATCGGTATCTGCAGCAACGCTGGCCATCGCCTCGGCAAAAAACTGTGGGAATCGTACAACGTTTAACTCACCGCCACTTTTAGTGGCCGTAACTACAAGCCTGCCCGGCTGGGAAAGAATATCCAGTGCAGCACCACTGGCGCTGGTACCCAGCATGACCATTTGAGATGAGGCAGATACGCTGTTAAGCGCTTCAATGATATCGCCTGTTGTGATATCCCGACCAGGAATATTAAAGCGCCAGGATTGCGAATCTACCGTACCATGGCCAATCAGGAAAAGAAAAAAAGTATCGCTGGCCTTAGCGCCTTTACGCTCAATTGCAGCCATAATACTCTGCCGACTAACAGCATCTCCTTCAAGTAGTTCGAAGTTTTCAGGTTCGCTGGAGATAGTGCGTAACGCCTCAACTACCGTGTTGCCATATTCTGAAAATTGCTCTGCATACTCCTCATTGCCACCAAGGCCTGTCACGACAAGCCCGGTACTGCTCGCAAATAAGCTCACAGGGAATATCAAGAGCGGCAGAATAAGCAGTGTTCGCAGACTCACACTGCAGGTGCTTGTGCTTGTGCTTGTGATTAGCGTGTTTATAAACGACTTAAAGACGAAATGACCAAGTACGAATTTACAAAATAATAATGTATTAAATAATAATTTATAAAATAAAAAAGGATTTATCAGCTTATTAACAAACCGGCCAGAAACCAGATTGTTAAATTTATTCATGAAAAAACCGCTCACAATCGCTTCCAGCGTAATCGCAGGAACCACTCAAGCAGCTTTCCTAAAAACAACAAGATAAACAGTGCGGGCATGTTCCAAAGTGGTAAAACGCTCTCGCGCGTACTGCCAGCATTTTGCAGTGTTAATAGCTCCGCAAGCTGATCGACATTGGCAGCAGCCAGATACTGGCCACCGGTTTCACTGGCAAGCCGTTCAAGAAAGGGGCGGTTTTGTATTGTATTGAATTGTTCGGCGCTGTTGGTTTGTTTAATCCACCACTGCTGTTTTTCAGGTGCACTGGCGAGCACGCTGGCTGCGGCCGCCTCACCCGCCAGCTCCTGTACCAGAGCGACAGCATAGGGACCATCCTCATCGGCCACAACGCTGCCTGTAAAACGACCTGGCTGATTGATGTCAGCTCTTAATGTCACCTGTTTTGTCTGACCCGACGGCGTTTCAACATTGACAGCGATCTCTCCACCCGTGAGCGGCTCGAAATCATTTTGACGCGCAATGACACTAACAGGAAATTCATCAGCATCACGCACGACAGGAGAGCTTTGCTCAAAGCTAGTTTGTGGCAGGGAACCACTAACAAGGTGAGAAACAAACTGCTGCCAAAAGGTTTCGTGCCACTGATTTTCAGAAGGCATGCGCATTTGCCAACGCCAGGTTCCACTGGTACCAAAGACATAGCTTTGACCCTGTCCATAACGATGCCAGACCAGCAGCGGTTCCCGAGAACCATCAACCAGCGCTTCAAGTAGTACGGTCGATCCTGGTTTGGGTTCACCTACGGATTGAATATCAGCTACCGCAGGTAGTTCGCTCCAATAGTTGTTATTGGTGGCGGCATCTTCATCGAGCTGTAACCAACTTGTGCGATAGCCTTGCCTGGTTGGTTCAACGCTTATCTGTTGGCGTTTGTAGTCAGAGACATTGTTACTTCCACTGAGTACAACCGGTAGCGCAGCAGATACCGCAGAACGCCCCCAGCCACCATCACCAAGACCATTACGGCCAGCGATAAACAGCAAAGAGCCACCACGGATGTTGACATAATCTCGCAGGTTTGCCTGTTGCTCAGTGCTAAGCTCGACCGCTTCCAGACTACCGATAATGATCGCATCGTATGCAAATAGCGCATCACGGCTTGCGGGAAAACCATCAGCCAGTTCGTCGGCATCGTTGACACCCTGGCGGTAGAATTTATTGGGAGAGGTTCGCAACAGGCTGACAATTTCAGCGTTTGAGTATCCACTCAAAGCGCGTCGTAAAAATTTGTACTCCCAACGCGGTTCACCTTCAACATATAAAACCCGCTTTGGATTATCGCTGACGATGAGCATGCGTTGCTGAGTGTTATTGACCATGTTGCTTTCTGTCGTTGCAGAATCCACCAGAAAACGCAGGTTTTTTATACCGGCCTCACCACTGTTAAAATTGATGCTGTGAACGAACTCTTCGGGCTTGTCGCTAAAATCCAGATCATCGGCATAGAGCAACTGCTCGCCCGCAAATACCCGAACACGCGCATCGCCGATATCGCTGTGGCGAATTCTCAGGCGTGCGGTAACCGTTGACTCAATCCCGGCTTGCCCATCGATGGTTACCTCAGCGAGTTCTATATCCTGAGACAGATGAGTTGCGCCAAAGCCAACGGTATGGACAGGCACGCCCGCCGCCTTGATGGCAGCCCACCAGCTGGCATCACGTGTATCGGTGTTG
This sequence comes from uncultured Granulosicoccaceae bacterium, assembly GCA_938038175.1. Lineage (GTDB taxonomy): Bacteria > Pseudomonadota > Gammaproteobacteria > Granulosicoccales > Granulosicoccaceae > Granulosicoccus. The sequence goes on from CALHRQ010000094.1 coordinate 8,444, forward strand.
TCAGAGCCATCAGATAGCAGAACAACCGCCGCCAGTGCTCTATCACCCACACTCTCCAGTACATCCCTGACGCTTTCGGCAATTTTGGATCGTTGATTATCTGCGGGTAATGTATCGGTTGAAGCAATAGCCTCTAGCCCGTTCGCCACACTGTACAAATCTGCCTCAAACATCGCACTGTTGGTTAGTGCAGGATCGTCCAGCAATGCCAATGCATTGGCAAGACGCGAGGTCGAACCGTCGTCAGTGTTGAGCATGCTTGACGAAGTATCAAGCAGGTATGCCACCGAGTTTTCACCAGGCTGCAAGGATTCCAGACGCAGTGATGGGCGCCAAACCATCCACAACGCAACCACCAGCAAGCCGATCTGCAACAAGGCAACGGTTACTTTGCGACCAGGTCCAATTTGCTGGCGCCACAGGCCGCCAATGACAACAACCGCACCCAAAACTGCCAGCACCAGGAATGCTAGCAGCGGCCAGTTGCTGGCGTAAAAAAATTCTCCACGCTCCCAGGTACTGCGCGAATAGTTGAAATAAAACTCAAACATGCATTTTGCTGTATGTGACCCTGTTATGTACCTTACTCATGTCATACACATATTAGGAGAGCGTTTTTTGTCCATTTGGTTCAGTGAGTATCTTACGCACTGCGCTGCAGGCTTCCATCCTTTTCAGCGCTACCCCCTTGCAGAAAATCGTTAGGGAAGTCGTCCACATTAATGACGGTCATGGTTGCTTCATAGGCCTCTAACACCATTTGGCTTTCTGCAGATGAAATGATGCCTTTTTCAATCAATTGCTCCATCCATTGCGCATGGGTTGCGCCATAAGGTTTTTTCTCGCGACTGTCTTTGATTTTTCTCTCGGCGCCATCAGCTGCCACCACTTTCTTGAGTGCGTATTCTATAGACCCTGTTACATCATCAGGCCTCTCATTGATATAAGCACCGCTGGTCAGCCTGTCACGAGCATCAGATGGTGACAGTAAAATACGCGCACATTCCTGAGTTAACTTGTCGTTAGGTGTGCGATAGCGACGACCCAGTGGGAAGACAACCCCACGCAGCAGCAAGCCAACGTACTTGTTCGGAAAATTGCGTAAAATTTGATCAAGCGCAACTTGGGTCTGAAACAGACAATAACGTACAGACCATTCCATCAAAGGCTGATCCTCTGCCGGACGACCCGTATCTTCGAAACGCTTGAGCACTGCTGACGCCATGTACATATGAACCAAACCATCTGCAAAACGCCCCGAAAGCATTTCTTTGCGCTTGAGACCTCCACCAAGAAACAACATCGCAAAATCGGCTAAAAAGGAATAGCCCGAACTCATGCGAGTGAGCCTGCGGTAGTATTTGGCATTAGGGCCTGAAATCGGTGCACGTACAAAACGCCCTTTGGTCAAGCCATGGAACATGGATCGAGCCCCATTTTGGATACCGTACCCTATATGCCCCATAAGCGCTTCATCAAAACTTTCGAGTGCTTCTTGTTTATTTGGCAATGAAGCAGCGGTCATCTCTTTAACCAACCAGGGATGGCAACGTAAAGCGCCCTGTCCAAAAATAATCATGCTACGGGTAAGGATATTGGCACCCTCCACGGTGATTCCAACTGGCACACCTTGATAAGGCCGTGCAAGGAAGTTTCCTGGTCCCATACAAATACCTTTTCCGCCAACGACATCCATACCGTCGTTTACGATGGTGCGCATGCAATCTGTATTGAAATATTTGAGGATGGCTGAAACCACTGAAGGTTTTTCACCTTCATCCAAAGCTGCACAGGTAAATCGACGCCCGGCATCCATTGTGTATGTGAGGCCGGCAATACGGCCCAGTACTTCTTCAATACCTTCAAACTTACCAATAGACAAACCAAACTGCTTACGGACTCTCGCATAACCACCGACAAAGCGAGACGCCGCTTTTCCTGAAGCTACCCCAGATGATGGCAGCGATATACCACGTCCAACAGACAAGGATTCCATCAACATCCGCCAGCCTTGTCCCAACATGTCCTGACCACCGATGATCCATTCCATTGGAATGAATACGTCTTCACCACTGTTGGGACCATTCATGAATGCTTGATTGAGTGGGAAGTGTCGCCGACCAATATTGACACCGGCAGTATCGGTTGGAATTAATGCACAGGTAATCCCGATGTCTTCTTCGTCGCTGATCAGATGATCAGGGTCATAGGCACGAAACGCAAGACCTAGCAAAGTCGCTATTGGAGACAAGGTGATGTAGCGCTTGTTCCAGGTCACCTTTAAGCCCAATACTTCTTTACCCTCGTGCTGACCTTTACACACAATACCAAAGTCCGGCATCGCTCCGGCATCAGAACCGGATGTGGGGCCTGTCAGTGCAAAACAGGGGATTTCTTCACCAGTCGCTAAACGCGGCAGGTAATAATTTTTTTGTTTTTCGGTACCGTAGTGCAGCAGCAGTTCTGCCGGGCCCAGAGAATTAGGTACCATGACACTAACACTGCCACTAACGCTGCGTGTCGAGAGCTTCATGACAACTTCTGAGTGAGCCATGGCTGAAAAACCAAGCCCGCCATACTCTTTTGGTATCACCATACCAAGGAATTTCTGGTCTTTAATGTACTGCCAACAATTCTCGGGCAGGTCATTCAATTCGTAAGTGATCTGCCAGTCATCCATCATGCTGCACAATTCATCACATGGCCCATCGACAAAAGCTTGCTCTTCGGCTGTGAGCACAGCTTCAGGGTATTCGACTAATTGATTCCAATCTGGAGCACCGCGGAATAATTCAGCTTCCCACCAGACCGTGCCTGCATCAATCGCTTCACGCTCGGTATCTGACATGGGCGGTAGAACCGCTCTGACATATTTTAAAAGCGGTGTACTGACCAGCTTGTGACGGATACTTCTAACATTGAATATCACGCCCAATGCCACTGCCAATAAAATGACCCCCAAACCCAAAGTGCCAGGCAGCCAACCGGCTATGCGTGCCACCAGCAACACAACGGCGGCCGCTCCTGAGAACACAGGCAAACTGACTTTGAAACGAGCAACACAAAATAAAGTGACAGCAAAAACCAGCAACCAGAAAATCAAACCCATAGTGCCCTCCTTAAGAGCATTTTCTGAAGCGCCCCACCATCTGGAGCGTCAAAATATCCGTAAAATTACTCATTCACATAGCTAAAGACAGTAAAAGACGGTATTTGTGCCATGCAAGCATTATTGATTCTGGACTCATTTTAGAGCCAGACTTCAGTATCAGTATAAGTGCACAGCCACTATTTTGCTTCGCATACGACAGCGCAAATATTCAATTTTTGCCGGATAATGAGTAAAAAAACAGCTTTTCAGTAGCATCTGGTACTGTTGCACGAAACGCACCGTCAGCGCACAAGACGATTATCTATCAACTCCCATGACAGGCAAACTACAAAAAGGAAAACAGGCCCCCATGTCGGCAATCAAGACAGCATACGAAACCATACTGACAGAAATCGGAGAAGATCTTGAGCGAGATGGTTTAAAGGACACTCCTCAACGTGCAGCAAAAGCAGTGCAATTTCTTACTCAGGGCTATACACAGACCCTGGATGAAGTGGTCAACAACGCCATTTTTGAATCCGAATCCGACGAAATGGTGATTGTCAGAGATATAGAGCTCTATAGCTTGTGCGAGCACCATGTACTGCCGTTTATTGGCAAATGTCATGTTGCCTACCTACCCAAGGGCAAGGTTATTGGCTTATCGAAAGTGGCTCGCATTGTTGATATGTATGCGCGTCGGCTGCAAATTCAGGAGAATCTCACACAGCAAATTGCCCACGCCATCAACAACGTGACGGGTGGCCAGGGCGTAGGCGTGATTGTAGAGGCAAAACATATGTGCATGATGATGCGCGGCGTTGGCAAACAGAATTCATCCATGACAACATCAGCCATGCTGGGACGGTTTCGTTCCGATATCAATACCCGAAATGAGTTTCTATCTCTTGTAAATCGTTAAATCGCTGCGGTATTTCATCCCCACAGCGTGTAAGGTCTTTTGCCTGGACCTTGAATTTAGCACTGGCTCAAGTTTTATCGTCTATCGTAACGTTTGGGTCATCAGCCTGCTTTTGCTGCTGCAATTCCCAAAGGTTTGCATACAGGCCCCTTTGCGACAGTAAAAATGCATGGTTGCCTCGCTCTACAATTTCTCCAGCATCGAGCACCAGGATTTCATCAGCATCAATGATGGTCGAAAGCCTGTGAGCAATCACAAGCGAAGTGGCTTTCTCAGCTGCGGCGTTTAGCCCCTCAAGTATGGTTTGTTCACTACGGGTATCAAGGCTTGAAGTTGCTTCATCAAAAACGATAACCGGCGGATTTTTTAGCATGACGCGGGCAATGGCCATGCGTTGTTTTTCTCCACCAGAAAGCTTCAGCCCTCGTTCGCCAACGATAGTATCGAAACCTTGTGGCAGGCTGTCTATAAAAGTCTCAAGGTTAGCAGCGCGTGCGGCTGCTCTAACAGACTCATCTCCAGCATCTTCAAGCGCATAAGCCAAGTTATATCGTATCGTGTCATTGAACATGACCGTGTCTTGCGGTACAACACCCAAGGCCTGACGAACACTTTGTTGCGTGCAATCCCGGATGTCCATTCCGTCGATACTGATCGAGCCACTGTCAACATCATAAAACCGAAACAGTAAACGAGACAAGGTTGATTTACCCGAACCAGATGGCCCCACTACGGCGATTTTTTTCCCTGGCTCAACAACAAAACTGACACCTTTTAAGATAGGGCGCTCAGACAAATAGGCAAAATGTACATCATTAAATACGATGCGGCCCTGATTAACCTGTAAGTCTTGTGCTGTGGGTTTGTCCTGTATTTCAGGGATTTTTTCCAACAGCTTTATGACAAGATCCATATCGGCCAGCGCGTACTGTAAACCCCGATAAACCACTCCCAAGACGTTTAACGGAACAAAGAGCTGTAGCATCAGTGCATTGATTAAAACAATATCACCTAAGGATATGGTGTCTTTGGCGACATCGTTTGCTGCCAGCATCATGATGAGCGTCACACCTACCGCTACAATAGCGGCCTGACCAAAATTCAATAAGGACATTGTGGTCTGGCTTTTAACACCCGCGTCGGCCCAGTCACTTAAATAACCGTCATAGGCCTTTTGTTCTTTGGCTTCGTTATTAAAATACTTGACCGTTTCGTAGTTAAGCAAACTATCTACAGCACGACCATTGGCAAGTGAATCAAGCCGGTTCATCTCATGTCGAAACTGCATGCGCCAACCCGAAAATGCCAGCGTGAACACAATATAGAAAGCGACCGTAACAAACACAACTAACGTGTAATGCCATCCATAACCGCCCAGGAGTATTGCTGCAACCAATAAAAATTCGGCCGCGGTTGGCACGATGTTGAATACCAGTAGGTTAACGATCGAACTTAAGCTTGTTGCGCTTCGAGAAAGATCGCGTGAGATACTGCCAGTGCGCCGCTCAAGATGATAGCTCAACGACAGATCATGCAAATGCGACAATACTTGCGTTGAAAGCTTGTGCATTGCTCTGTAACGTACTCGCGCAAACAGGGCATCACGCAGCTCTTTAAAAAAAGAATTGGCCAAACGTAACACACCATAGGCTGCTACCAGCCCCAATGCGACAAGTAAAATGGATTGCCCAGCCTGGCCCGTCACTTCAACCGTGCCTGCTATATCTGTAGCCGTAGAACCCGATGCGGCAGCTTTCGCAACCGTAGAAACATCATTATCCAGTGTGTTGATAATCTGCTTCAGTATCAATGGCACAGCGACCACAGCAAGCTTGCTTAAAATCAAACAGCCCAGCGCAAGTAACACGCGCCCTTTGTACTCCCATAAATAAGAAGTGAGCTTGGCCAGATTTTCTATGTCACGCCGATTACTGTGTGGTGCTTCAACTCTACCGTGCATAAATTTAGCTAACGCTCCGCGAAGAAGTCACAAGCACACATTGCAGTGCATCTTCGACCAACGCGACCGCATCCGTTGCAGTACTCGCGTTTTCACTAAGATGACGTCGCCATAAGCGTGCACCAGGGACCTTATGGTAAAGCGCAACAATATGCCGTGTTAGTGCACTGAGGCGAACACCCTCTTCTACCCACTGCTGCATATACAATGCATAGTCTCGTGCGACTTCTGCCAGTTGTTCGACGGTATTGAATTCATCAAATGCGTTGGGCAATTCACTGAATACTGTGGCATCAGCACGTCCCAGGAAGGCTGGCTGATAATACGCCTTACGACCACACATCACACCATCAACATGTTGTAAATGTGCTTTCACTGCATCCCAGGTTTCGATACCACCATTAATGGTGATATGTAAATCTGGACGAGCTTCTTTTAATCTGTAAACATAAGGGTAGCGCAATGGTGGAATGGTTCTGTTTTCACGTGGGCTTAAACCATCAAGCCAGGCTTTACGGGCATGCACAATGAATTGCTCACAACCTGCGTCAGCTACCGTGTTAACAAAGTCTTCAACAACCTCGTAGCTATCGTCACGATCAATGCCTAAACGACACTTCACTGTGACCGGAATGCTCACTGAATCGCGCATGGCTTTAACGCACTGGGCTACCGTGTCTGGTTCTGCCATCAGGCAAGCACCAAAACGCCCTGATTGCACGCGATCACTTGGACAACCGACGTTAATATTGATTTCGTTATAGCCCCACTCCTGCCCAATGCTGGCAGCTTCTGCCATCTCAATCGGATCACTGCCACCGAGTTGCAACACCAGTGGCTGATCCGCTATGTCGGTATCAAGAAGGTAGCGACGATCACCATGAATGACCGCTTTACTGGTGAGCATCTCAGTGTATAAGAGACTGTGCCGAGTGAGGCGTCGAGCCAAATAACGAAAGTGCCGGTCAGATAATTCCATCATGGGCGCAACCGCGAATCGTCGATGCAGCTCTGGCACCGACGTTGCGATATCAACGTTATCAGCCAATGATTGGAACATGGCTTTATCCGAAACCGTGTTCAAACTTCAGCCACCGCAACCCATTTCTTCTGGTCACTGGAAAGCCAGGCAGCTTCAATCACTTGATTAACATTCATGCCTTCTTCAAAGGTGGGCCAGATGGCATTGCCTGTTTCGATGGCGCTCAAAAAGTCTCGTGCTTCTATGATGATCTGATCCTGGTAACCTGTGCCATGGCCCGGGCCAAGACAAAAGGATTGATAGTCTGGGTGTGCTGTATTGGTAAGGATTTTTTTGAAGCCTTGCTGTTCTTCATTTACGGCACGTTTGTATAACCAGATTGCATTCTGATCTTCCTGGTCAAAACGGATTGCACCATGAGTCCCAGTAATTTCGTAGGCGTACCCCATTTTACGCCCGGTAGCGACCCGACTGAAAAACAGATGCCCCATTACCCCGTTTTCGAAACGACACAGAAACTGCGCGTGGTCATCATTGGTGACAGCCTCGACACCAGCATCACTCGGCCGCTCAGTGGTAACGGTTTCTATATCGGCGCACAAGGATGCAATCGGACCAATCAGGGCATGTGCAGCATTTATCATATGGGCCGACAGATC
>CALHRQ010000095.1 GCA_938038175.1 uncultured Granulosicoccaceae bacterium
AGCTGAAAACAGCTACGTACAATCTGCTACAAACTGTCACCTGAATACATCGTCACCTACGTGTTAGTAATGTGTCGTGCTGTGCTCGCGCCTACGATAGGGTCGTTTTCCCACGTTCCTGGCTTAAGCGTTTTCAAGGCACGGCTACTCGTATGAGCTAGATATCGGTCTATTTGGAATTAACTCCAATAAAAATTGTGATGCTGTTCACAGAAAACCCTGTCTCACTTAATTGCTGGCTCGAAGCAGGGCCGCATAGTAGCGACGGCCCATTTCTCTAAGCGCATTAGGCCCAAAATGAATGCAGCTTGTATTGCCGCAAGCAAATCCGTTCGCCGGGATCAGATCATCGTTTATCGTGACGGCTGCATGCGCAATCTTCGCTGGGAGCAGTTTGTGCGCATTATCAACAAGCTGCTTTTCAGCCCAGAAAAATGACAAGTCATCACGTTCATCAATGCCTCTGGACATGGTGCCCAGAACAAACGGGATATTGGCATCGGGCTGGCGCAAATCTCCTGTTCTTAAGTCTGGAGCAATCTGCAAGCGCAGCTGTTGCGCCATGCGTTCAAGATTTTCAAGGTAAATCGAGCCGCACTCGCTGTTCGAATCTGATTCGCCCTGATGCCAGAGTATGCCGCGTAGAATACCGCCGGATTGTTCAAGAGCAATATTGGTTCTTGTTACAGCACGATCAAAAAGCCAGGTATTACCCAATACTGGATTGGACGTTTCCTGTGCATTCCATTGTCCTGGTGGACCGTTTTCATTGTTACAAAATGACGATGCAGACCAAGCTGCAGGAACCAATACAATATTTTGTGTGGTGTCTTGTAGAGCGGCTTTCGCAAAGCTCAAGCCCATTCCGATATAGGAAAGTTCCTTCGAGTTGTTGAAAGGATCTGTGGGTACATGAAGTGGGTCTTCCGCTCTAACGATCAAATCATCCATGACGTTTTTAGAGCGTGATGTAAAGTCTTCGCGATTTTTAAAGATATTGAATTGATCGTTTTGGCTAACGTTCAACTGTAGAATTCGATCGTTCGGTTCATCCAGCCCACCAGCAAAACTCTGTTTGGTGCCATCACCACTAAAACCAACCATGTTACTTTGGCCGATTAGCAGATAAACATCTGGCGCTGCGACGGGCTCCACTTCAAGCTCAATCTGCATCGTTGCCTGGTTTTCTCCATCCGTTGCGGTGACAACAAATGTACGTTGATGCCGCAGCAAAGGTCTATCTGCAATGTCCAGACGAATGTTCAGGGTGCTGCTATTGGTTTCTGCCCCTAAATTACTGGGCACAAATGTTGACGTGACAAACGCGTCATCACCGATTGTGCTGCCTTTGACGGTTAGTTGTATATCTCGGTTGTGGCCATCGCGGCGAGTCAGATTAAAGGGAATATTTATACCTGACTGCCGTCCTTCTACCAGCATGGGGCGAGCAACGCTTCGTAGATCAAATGCTCCAGTGCTAGAGTTGGTAATGCCCGAACCATCTCCATTAATAGTGCCACTGTCACCGGAGCTTGAACAGCCTACGACAAGTAGTAGTAACAAGAATACTGATACAACATGACTGATGATAAGTTTGGTAGAAATCATTGGATCTGCTTGGTTTTATTCTTTTTATTATCAGGGCTTACTTAAAGTCATCTTTTCTTTGGGCTTGTATCCGAGCGCATAGGCTTTTACCAAGCGTCCACAACAGATCCGGTAACGGCATCATGCAAACAGACATTTTTGTTGCATGAAGCCATTCGTGAAGCGTTAGGTGAATACCATTTGATAAATGTGCACTGATTCACAATTAAACAGGAAACATGCCAGCTTTTGATACGAACTCTATAGCGCTCGCATGCCAGATGATTAGGCCTGTCTGCTTTTGCCAGTGCTGGAGGAGAGTTATGGTATTGTTTGAGTTAGAGCATCGTAGTAACGAACACCCATTTCGCGCAGTGCACGTGCCCCAAAATGTATGCAGGAGCCTTGTCCGCAAGGATAATTTGGTGGGATTAAATCATCATTATTGACCGAAGCTGAAAACGGGATAAAAGAAGATATATTGCGGTGCACACCGTCTACTATCAATTTGGTCTCTGAGAAATTAGCAAATTCATCACCCTTTGACATGGTTCCGACAATAAACGGAATGTCAGCATTTGCGCCTCGTGCGGAGGCACCACGTGCGTCCTGAATAATATTGGTGCGAAAGCTCCCAACCATTGAACGCAAATTTTGCTCATAGACTGCAGCGCAATTGGGGTCTTCAGAATCTGACTCACCCTGGTGCCAAAGAATGCCGCGAAGTATGCCCCCAGTCATGTTTAGAGTGATATTGGTTCTGGCTATGGCTCTGTCGTGCAGCAATGATCCACTAAGTGCCGGATTGGTGGTTGGGCCGGCCAACCATCCAGCACCTGGTACCGCATTCGAATTTCTTCTGCAAAATCCAGTATCTCCCCAACCTGCCGGCACTAAAATGATAGACGTACTGGTATCTGCAAGTGCGCGTTTGGCAAATGACAAGCCAAGACCAATGGTTTGACCAGCTTTGCCATTTGATGTGGTATCAAATCCTTCATGCAGGGGGTCCAGTGCGATACTAAATTGTGGATCTGGAACAACAATGATGTCTGGGTCGGTATACGCAGCGTCGTTTGAAAACCTTATTGAATCGTTGCCAGTAACGTTTAATTGCCGAATGCGTGAGTTGGGTTCGTCAGCCCCACCAGGATTAGGTTGTTTGGCATCACGCTGGCTCGAGCCAACCATGTTGCTCTGGCCGACCAAAAGATAGACGTCAGGTAATTGTGTAGGACTTACGGCCAGTGTTAGCAGGCTGGTGGCTACTTGTGTAATGCCATCGGTTGCAACAATCCTTACTGTACGCTGCTGTTCACGAATGGGGCGACTATCGTAATTTAGGTTAATAACAAGGTCAGTGCCGTTTTCACCTACGTCGATTCTATTGTCTGTAAATTGCCAGTCAAGATTATCCAGATCTCCTGTTGTCACTCCTTCCAGTGCAAGGTTAACTGCAGTAGTGTGAGTTTGATTACGGGCAATATTGACGCGCAACTGGTTTTGTTCACCTTCTCGCAATGGCAAGTTAGTTGTTTGCAGGTTCAACGTAAAGCCGGGCGAGACAAGGCTTGGGTCGGCACTGGCTGCACCCGTGTTGTTCGTCGGGGTGTTGACAGGGGTTGGATCGGAAACACTGCTAGTGCATCCAGCCACAGTCAGCACTGCGCTTAGCAAAAGGCCTGACAACATTAATTTTGGCATTTTGCGACCCGTCTGTGTCGAGTACATGGCCGCCAAAGCTTTTCGTACAATCATTTCGTTATACATTGGTCCAACATCACTGTTAGTGGGAAGTCTAGCAGAGACCACAAGCAGTTCTGCGGTTTTGATTCAGGTTCTATCGGCAATTTAATTGGCTAAGTGTTCAATTCGCCTACCATTTGGCAACGTATGTAAAGTTATTGAACCTTTCTACAAGCTGGCTGCAACATGGTAAAATCAGCACACAAACTCGAATCCAGGGCGACCACTCGCAAAAAATGCTCACTTTTAGGCTTGTCATCACCATGGGTATTCTGTGGTTATTGCTTTCCGGGCTATTCAAAACGCAACTACTTGTGCTTGGTGTACTGTCAGTTGCTTTAGTTGCGTGGCTAGCGAATAAAATGCTCATTCTGCGTCACCGTGGCCAGCCCATTTATTTTCGGTTTTTGCACATCCTGAATTATTGGGCGTGGTTGGGTTGGCAAATACTGCTTTCCAATACCGAAGTAACCAAAAGAATTCTGTCGAAAGACATGAACATCAAACCAACGTTAAGGCGTGTCACTGCAACGCCCGATACCGACTTGGGTCGCGCGATATATGCAAATTCGATCACCCTTACTCCAGGTACAACCGCCATCAATTTCACCCCCGATGACGATATACTAGTGCACGCATTGCATGAAGACAGCCTGCACGAACTGGAAATGGGACAAATGGCGGCTCATATTCGAGATGTCGAAGTACATCTAGAGCCTGACCCACTGGAGCCTCAGAAGTAATGTTCATTGCTGCCACTATTGCCTTGCTGGTGACCATGGTCCTGACACTTGTGCGCGCATTACTGGGGCCGTCCATTTTCGACCGGATTCTGGCGATCAATTCTTTTGGTACCAAAATAGTCCTTCTGATAGCGGTTTATGGGTTTCTGACAAACCGACCCGACTTCATGGATATTGCGCTTGTCTACTCCCTGATTAATTTTATTGGGACGATCGCTGTTCTTAAGTTTTTCGAGTATGACGATCTTGGTAGTGGGGCGTATCAGGAGGATGATTTCTAATGTTTGACTGGATTATTTGGTTATTGTCCTGGCTGTTCATTGGAACCGGTTGCGTATTCATCGTAGCCGGCGCGATCGGCCTTTTTCGTATGCCGGATTTGTACACGCGGTTGCACGCAGCGAGTGTGACAGATACCGGTGGAGCGATATTTATTATTCTCGGATTGGTCTTGCAAGCAGTATTTGTAGAACACAATCCCATCGCCGCTATTAAGGTCGTGCTCATTTTATTTTTTACACTGTTTACTGCGCCAACCGCATCCCATGCCCTCGCTAAAACCGCTTTGCTTTCTGGCCATGTTCCCACAGATGAAAATGGCGACCCAATTCTTGACTCCTCGGAAACGGCCCAGAAGCTTGCACGATCCCGACCGGAGAAATAGAAATGGAATTGCTTGTTACGCTTGTACTATTGACATTTTTGGTGGCGATCGTTATCGGCATCATCGTTCTGCGTGATCTTTTGGCTGGCGTTATTTTGCTGGGCTTGTACAGCCTTATTGCTGCAGGTATTTTTGTCGTTATGGATGCGGTAGACGTAGCCTTTACTGAAGCGGCTGTTGGCGCTGGAATTTCAACCATTTTGTTTTTGGGTGCTATGTCATTTACACGTCATGAACAAAAGCCGAGAGGTCACGACTCATTGGTGACTCTAGTGTTCGTTGTTATTACTGGTGCATTATTAATTTATGGCACGTTTGATATGCCTCACTATGGGAGTGCTGACTCACCTGCACAAACGCACCCTCAATTGGCGCAGCACTTTATCCATAAATCGATTAACGAAACCGGTATGCCCAACATTGTTACTTCCGTGCTTGCAAGTTATCGTGGCTACGATACGCTAGGCGAAGTGGTCGTCGTTTTCACAGCCGGTATTGCTGTGTTAAGTATTTTGGGCTTGGTCAGAAGACGTCCTGAAGAAGAGGCACCAGAGGATGCGCCCGGCGATCTGCCAACGATCACGCAGGATGGTTCGGAGCACAACGTATGAAGCTGTACCCCAGGCAACGCCATCGTGTTCTGCAGATCGTTACTAAACTCATCATTCCATTTGTTTTATTGTTTGCCTTATATGTCCAGTTTCATGGTGATTATGGCCCGGGTGGTGGTTTTCAGGCAGGGGTTATTTTCGCCTCAGCTTTTATTTTGCATGGGCTTATCTTTGGTTTACAGCGTACACGACAGGTTTTAACCCCGAATGTTTTGCGGGTTTTGATGTCTTTGGGTGTGCTGTTATATCTTGGTACAGGCGTGCTAACGATGCTGTTGGGGGGGAATCTACTTGACTACAATATGCTTGCACACGATCCAAAAACTGGACAGCATTGGGGCATCTTTCTGGTTGAGCTTGGCGTGGGGATAACAGTGACAGCGGTGATGGTGAGTCTTTTTTACGGTTTTGCGAGTAAACGTTAATGCAAATACTGGGGCTCTACAATTATTGGATCGTGATTGTGCTCATGATGGCGGGGCTTTATATCATGATTGCGCGCTATAACCTTATAAAAAAAATGATTGGTTTGGGCGTTTTTCAAACTTCAATTTTTTATCTTTATATATCCATGGGAAAAGTGACTGGTGGTAGTGCACCAATCCTTGATGATAACGTCACTCAGTACTCAAATCCTTTACCGCATGTGTTGATACTGACAGCTATTGTTGTTGGTGTTGCAACCACAGCAGTTGCGCTGGCTTTAATTGTGCGCATCCACGAAGAATACAACACCATTGAAGAAGATGAAATAAAGGCGATTGAAGCTGCGGAGCACGATTCGTGATTGCTGATCAGTTGCCTGCTTGGCAAATTGTTATTCCGATGCTCGCTGCACCACTGTGTGTCCTGGTTAGGAATAGCACTGCTGCATGGGTAGTGGCTATGGTTGCCAATCTACTCACCTTGCTAAACGCTTGGGCGCTTTTTGTGCAGATCCGTGCAGAAGGTGTTATACGTTATGCACTTGGCGGTTGGGCTGCACCCACCGGTATCGAATATTACGTTGATATCGCCAATGCATCCGTTATATTGCTGGTGTCATTTATAAGCAGCGTCGTTATGGTGTTTGCGTTCCACAGCGTAAGGAAAACGGTACTCACGGGCAAGCATTATCTTTTCTATTCGGCCTGGATGTTATGCCTAACAGGCTTACTTGGCATTTGCATCACGGGTGATGCGTTTAACGTGTTCGTGTTTCTCGAAATATCCTCACTGTCTACCTATATGCTCATCGCATTTGGGCAAGATAAGCGGGCTTTTACCGCAAGTTTTCGCTATCTCATCATGGGAAGTATCGGGGCCTCATTTATTCTTATCGGCATTGGGTTTTTATATGCAGCCACTGGAACGCTAAATATGGTGGATCTGGCACAGCGAATACCCGATGCTGAATCTAAGCGAGCTGTGCTGGTAGCGTTCAGTTTTCTCACTATTGGTTTGATGATTAAATCGGCGGTATTTCCTTTGCACGGCTGGTTAGCCAATGCCTATCAACAGGCCCCTTTGGTGGTAACAGCTTTTCTGGCGGGTACAGCAACCAAAGTGTCTTTGTATGTTTTGCTGCGGTTCTTTTTTAGTATCTTTGGCCCAGACTACAGTTTTGGTGCGATGCTGCTTAACGTTGTGTTGCTACCTGCCGCTGTCGCCGGTTTTTTACTAATGTCGCTTGTAGCCATTTATCAGACAGATTTACGTCGCATGCTGGCGTATTCAAGTGTGGCTCAAATTGGCTACATAATCGCCGCTTTTTGCATTGCCTCACAGGCAGGGCTCACGGCGGGTATCGTACATATCTTTAATCATGCTTTGATAAAGTCAGCCTTGTTTATGTCTGTCGGTTGCATCATCTATCAGGTCGGTCATGCACACAGTCGCAGCTTCGATAACCTTTTCTCCACCATGCCGTTTACGGTGTCGGCGTTTATCATTTCAGGTCTTGGTCTCATTGGTGTGCCATTGACAGTGGGGTTTGTTAGCAAGTTCTCGCTCATTGGTGCATCTATGGAAAAAGGCTGGTGGTTGATTGGTGCGATGGTGCTGGTGAGTTCACTCTTTGCGATTGTGTATATCGGCCGGGTTGTCGAGGTCATGTTGTTCAGAAAATCGCGCATGGAGACACCTCACTCAGTCGGTTCAAATGAAGCACCTTTGATGATGTTAGTGCCGTTATATGTGCTGGTAGCCGTGAGTATCTGGTTTGGTATTTCTGGCAGCACAACACTCGATGTTGCAGGCCAGGCCGCCAGAGCGCTATTGGGTGGATACCAATGAATCCACTCTGGACACTGGTACCGCCGCTAGCGGTCATTCCTTTCATTATTCTTTTCGGTGAGAAGCAGCGTAACCTTCGCGAGGCGTCGATTATTCTCGCAGGCATTGTGTTACTTGCACTCAACGACAGAATTTACAGCGATGTAATGAGCGGGCAGGTGGCAAGTAGCGGCGAACTCAAGCTGCTAGCCAATTTCTCTCTCAAGTTAAGCGTCGAACCCATGGGCGTCATGTTTGGGGTGCTTGCAAGCTTTTTGTGGGTCGTCACCACCGTTTATAGCATTGGGTATATGCGTGGGCACAACGAAAAAAACCAGACACGGTTTTACTGCTGCTTCGCCCTTGCGATTGCTTGTGTTATGGCGGCGGCTTATGCCGATAATTTGCTCACATTGTTTGTTGCCTATGAGGCCATAACCTTGTCCACTTTTCCGCTGGTAACACATGCAGGCAATGCAGATTCACGCAAAGCTGGGCGCTTGTATTTGTTACTGCTGATGTGTGGCTCGATCGGCTTGTTTCTACCGGCCATCATCTGGATATCCTCAGCAGCAGGGACCTTAACCTTTACGCCGGGTGGTGTGCTGTCAGATGCTGGATTGAGTAAGGGAGCTGCGACGATTCTCGTATGCTTGCTTGTACTGGGTGTTGGCAAAGCCGCTGTGATGCCAATGCATCGCTGGCTGCCAGCAGCGATGGTCGCACCCACGCCCGTCAGCGCACTACTACATGCAGTTGCTGTGGTTAAAACCGGCGTGTTCACCATACTTAAAGTTATTGTCTATATCTTTGGTATTGATATGGTCTCGAGCACCAACGCTGCTCAGTGGATGTTGCCACTTACTGCATTCACCATCCTGGCGTCGTCCATTATTGCTTTTACCAAAGACAACCTTAAAGCACGGCTTGCGTATTCAACTATCAGTCAACTTTCATACATCGTTATGGCAGGCTTACTAGCCACATCCATGTCGGTCACAGGCGGTGCGTTTCATATCGTCACACATGCTTTTGGCAAGATCACACTGTTCTTCTGTGCTGGTGCAATTATGGTTGCGGCGCATAAAAAAGCCATTTCTGAACTGGACGGTCTAGGCCGGCAGATGCCGATCACCATGAGTGCTTTTTTTATAGGTGCAATCGGGATTATCGGCTTGCCACCTGCAGCCGGAATGTGGAGCAAGTTGCTTATTGCCGGTGGTTCGCTCGATGGTGGCAACGCCCTGTGGGTCGGTGTGCTTATGCTCAGTACATTATTGAATATTGCGTATCTGCTACCCATTCCGCTGCGCGCATTCTTTAAGCCGCCCAGCTCTGATATCTCAGAAATATCAGAAGCACCCATGCCATCGTTATGGGCGATCGTGCTTACAGCAATGGTGTGCATACTGTTATTTTTCTTTCCACAACCAGTTCTGAATTTGCTGGGTTTGATTCAGTGGCGCTAAGCATGGATAACAACGACTCCGAAAATCAATCGCCCAATGGCTTGCCACCAATGGCTCGCCATTTTTTATGGGCAGATGATATGTCAGTGGTGCAAAAGGTCATTAAATGCCTTGCCATACTCTGCGCAATATTGTTTGTACTGGATTTGATTTTGCATCGGCATGCTTATGTTCCTGGTGAGGGCATACCTGGTTTTTATGCTGTTGTGGGTTTTGTAGCGTTTACATTAATTGTGCTTGGAGCAACACAGCTACGCAGGCTTATCCTGCGCAACGAACACTTTTATGCACCGTACAGTGTTGATGCAGAATCCTACCCTGAGGAGGGTACTAACAAGCTAAGCCATCAGGAGCAGGTGCTGCTTGGTGATAAGACTGTTAATCAGACCCCTGATAAGAAGCCTAATAAGACCCTTGATCATGGACAGCTCGATAGTCAACCAAACAAGACTTATCGAGACGGAGACAATCATCAGGAGAAAGGGCCACGATGATTGACTTTATAGCACCACCGTTTCTGTTTTTCTATGCTGCCGCCTTGTGCGCATTGATCGGTTCGCATGCGCGTGCTGTTTTGTTATTGGCAGTACCGCTTGTTGCCTTAGCGGTACTGCTTGGAACCTCGTTTGGACAGCATGTAGTGATTGCTGTTGCAGGCTTCGAACTTGTTTTTGTTCGTCTCGACAAGCTTGCATTGGTGTTCAGTATTATATTTTGTATCGCGGCTTTTTTAGCCGGTCTGTATGCCTGGCATGTGCGAGACACCATTCAGCAAATCGCAACACTTGTCTATGCTGGCGCTGCAATTGGTGGGGTGCTGGCGGGTGATCTCATCACTCTGTTTTTATATTGGGAAGCAACGGCAGTTGCATCAGTATTTTTAATCTGGGCAAGACGTACCCCAGCTGCTTATGCAACTGGTATGCGCTATCTCATCATTCAGGTATTGTCAGGTGTGCTTCTGCTGGCAGGTCTGCTGATGCACTACCAAGACACGGGCTCTATAGAATTTAATCATTTAGGTTTGATAAGTCCAGGCACCACACTCATATTTATTGCCTTTGGTATCAAGTGCGCGTTTCCACTAATGCACAACTGGCTACAGGATGCTTATCCTGCAGCTACCGTCACAGGTACTGTGGTGTTGTCAGCATTTACAACCAAGATGGCTGTGTATGCCTTAGCGCGTGGATATGCTGGTACCGAGATTCTCGTTTATATCGGTGCTGTCATGACGCTGTTTCCAATATTTTTTGCAGAAATCGAAAACGATCTGAGACGTGTGCTTGCCTATAGTCTGAACAACCAACTTGGTTTTATGGTGGTCGGTGTTGGCGTTGGTACCGAGATGGCCTTGAACGGAACGGCAGCACATGCGTTTTGCCATATATTGTACAAGTCACTGTTGTTCATGAGTGTAGGGGCGGTTTTATATCGTACAGGGACATCCAAAGCATCCGAGCTTGGTGGGCTGTATAAAACCATGCCGGTGACCATGGTGTGTTGTCTGATTGGTGCAGCATCTATATCTGCCTTTCCTTTGTTCAGTGGCTTTGTTTCTAAATCACTAATATTGGATGCCTCAGCTAAAAACGGGTATTACTTTGTCTGGTTTGCTTTGGTTGTTGCATCCGCCGGCGTGTTGAGCCACTCGGGTATCAAAATCCCGTATTTCACCTTTTTTGCGCACGATAGCGGCAAGCGTCCTGCCGAAGCACCTGTGCATATGCGCATCGCGATGATTATCACAGCGTTTTTATGTGTGTTTATTGGTGTGTTCCCGGGCACTTTGTATGCGCTGCTGCCATTTGATGTGGACTATAAACCTTATACGGTAAGCCATGTGCTGGCGCAGATGCAGTTATTGTGTTTTGCCTTGCTTGCCTTTGTATTTTTAATGCGTAAAGGCCTGCATCCACCTGAAGTACGTGGCGTTAATGTCGACAGTGACTGGGTGTACAGAAAGGCAGTGCCTGCGGTGTTGTCTGGTATTGCAGTATGGGTTGCCACTCGTACTAACAGTCTCATGAGTTTAATTGTCATGACTGTTAAAAGTGTCGCCAAGTGGGCTTATACGCTGGCACAGCCAGGTGGTTTGCTGGCAGTAGGTTGGGGCGTTAATAGCATGGTGCTGATTGTTACCATTATGATGTTGCTGGTACTGGTATTTAACTTTGCTTAAACCCCTCGTTGTTCTATCCTACCGATAGAGCCGCCGCCTTGGCAATTCGGGTAATTTCTTCCCAATTGCCCTCATTAACCAGATTGCCTGGAGCCACCCAGGATCCGCCAACACACAAGACATTTTTAAGCGCCAGATAGTCTGGGGCGCTTTTTGCGTTGATGCCACCAGTAGGGCAGAAGGCGATATCGTGAAAAGGACCGCCGAAGGCTTTTAACATGGCACTGCCACCAGCTTGCACTGCTGGGAAAAATTTAAGTTCGGTATAACCAGCTGCGCGTGCGCGCATAATATCAGCAGAAGTCATCACCCCTGGCAGTAAAGGCAAGGCAAGATCCTTTGCAGCTGCACCCAGTGTTTCGGTAAAACCTGGGCTTACGGCAAACTGTGCACCAGCCTCTTTAGCGCGGCTTAAATCATTGGCATCAAGGGCTGTACCAACGCCCGCGATAGCACCTTCAACAGACGTCATTGCCTGCATGGCTTCAAGTGCTGCCGGTGTACGCAAGGTCACTTCAAGTACGCGTAAGCCTCCGGCAACCAATGCTTTGGCCAGTGGTGCTGCCTGTTTAGGGTCCTCTATTACCAGCACAGGAATAACCGGGGCCAACTGCATAAGCGATTTTACATTCATGATGTCAACTCAAATTTTTATGGGTGTTT
>CALHRQ010000096.1 GCA_938038175.1 uncultured Granulosicoccaceae bacterium
GTCTTAGAATAGTTATCAAAACCCGATTGAATTTGCTGCAGGATAATCGCAATGACACAGAAAAACCCGTTCGATATTCTTTTTGAGCCTGTTGATATCGGGCCAGTGACAGCGCCTAATCGCTTTTATCAGGTGCCTCACTGTACTGGTCTTGGACATGCCAATCCAGCGGCTGAAGTTGCGCTTCGAGCGACAAAGGCTGAAGGTGGTTGGGGTGTTGTATGCACCCAAGAAGTTGAAATTCACCCGAGCTCTGAAATATCCCCTTTTCTCGAAGGTAGAATTTGGGATGATGCTGATATACCTGCTCACAGGGCAATGACCGATGCTGTGCATGAGCATGGCGCTTTGGCGGGTATTGAACTGGTTCATAATGGCTTGCATGCTGCCAACTTGAGTAGCCGAGTCGCGCCTATGGGTCCTTCACATCGCCCAGTTGATCTATTGCATCCCATCCAAACCCGCGCGATGAATCTAACGGATATCAAGGCGCTGAAACAATGGTACGTTGATGCAGCAAAGCGCTCGGTCGATGCTGGATTTGACATTGTGTACGTGTATGCAGGGCACAATATGGCAACGCTGATGCATTTTCTGTTGCCACGCTACAACAATCGAATTGATAACTATGGGGGGACATTAAAAAACCGCGTTCGTTTATTGCAGGAAACCTTGTCCGATGTGAAAGACGCTGTAGGTGGTCAATGTGCGGTTGCCTTGCGTTTGGCGGTGGATGAATTAATGGGTGCAGAAGGCTTGCAGGCGGATGATGAAGGGCGAGAGATCGTCACGATGCTTGCCGATATACCAGACCTGTGGGACGTTAATATCAGCGGATGGGATAACGATTCGGCCACCGCGCGTTTCGAACCAGCGGAAGGCTACCAGGAGCAGTACACCGCTTTCGTTAAAGATCTGGTTAAAGTGCCTGTTGTTGGTGTTGGCCGGTTTACTTCCCCTGAAGCCATGGTATCTCAGGTTAAGCGTGGGGTTCTGGATTTTATAGGTGCAGCGAGACCATCAATCGCCGATCCTTTTTTACCCAATAAGATTGCCTCTGGTCAAGCTGAACATATCCGCGAATGCATTGGTTGCAACATCTGCGTGGCGAGTGACAACATCATCGCCCCCATCCGCTGCACGCAAAACCCCACAATGGGCGAAGAATGGAAACGCGGCTGGCATCCTGAAAAAAGCAGGCAAACAGATAAGCCGGAACAAACCCTGGTTGTCGGTGGTGGACCTGCAGGTCTTGAGTGCGCTTTGCAGTTAAGCCTTCGTGGTTTCCCGGTTTTATTGGCAGAGGCGAGTCTTGAACTCGGGGGACGTGTTTTACGCGAGTCTTTACTTCCAGGCCTGTCAAGTTATCGCAGGGTAAGAGACTACAGGCAAAACAAATTGCTGCAAGCACCGCTCGTGCAAATCGCTTTTGATAATAAACTCGATGCCCAGGCTGTTATTGATACTGAGATCAAGCATGTGTTTGTCGCAACAGGTGCGTGCTGGGATGATAGCGGGCTTGGTCGTCAGCATCCAATGGGGATCAGTCGTACCGCAGATGCTATTCCGGTATTAACGCCAGATTCATTCGGTTCTATTACCGCACAAAGCAAGCGAGTGATTGTCTATGATGATGATCACTACTATATGGGAGGGGTTATTGCAGAAGCATTGTGTCAAAAAGGACATATCGTAACTTATGTGACTTCAGCTAATAGTGTCTCTGCCTGGACTGAGCACACGCTAGAGCAGCACAAAATTCAGGCCCGGTTACTCAAGCTGGGTATTGAAGTTATTACTGCGCAACGCGTTTTGGAAATCAATGCGCAGGGCGTTTCTTTTGCCAATGTGTATTCGTCAATTCCCTGTGAGGTTGAATCTAGTTGTGTTGTTCTTGTCACATCGAAAACACCTGATAATAGTGTGATTGATACCTTGCAAACAATGCAAGATGATAATAAAGCGAACTTTACAACTTTAAGTGCTGTCGGAGATTGTCTAGCACCTTCCACTGTAGCGGCGGCGGTATACAGTGGGCACCTGGCGGCAAGGAGTCTTTACGCAAACGAAGAGCAGAAATTATATCGTCGAGAAATGGTGTTGCATCAAAGTGCTGAAAATGTTCATCAGAGCGATTAACAACAAAAGAAGAACTATAGGTTTGTTTCGTGAAGCCTGTCTAATTTGTCAGTATTCGCTGTTAGTAAATCACAGTGAGTAAAACACAGTGAGTAAAACGCAGTTTGTAAAGCAGAAATCTCATCGCTTGTTAGCACCGTAAAACTATAAAACTGGTTTTGTATGGGGCTGTTGTTCGGTTTGTCTTGAGGTTGTTTTGATTTTTTGATGTGGGGCTGCTTTAATTTCATTTGAGGTTGGTTTAATTTCTACGAGTGGTGAGCTTTAGCAAGCTGTGTTTCACAGCGGTCCATATGTCTTGTTTGTCACAATTCTGAAACACAGCAGGGTTGAAAAACAGACAATGGATCATAGGTTGATATGGCAGGCAAGGTCTCCGAGAGAGTTGCTTGCAATTAACTTATTGCTTCTTATGGAGAATAGAAAATGAAACTCGATTTAACACCACTTTATTCACACACCGTTGGGTACGATCGTTTTGGTTCACTGCTAGATGCAGCTTTCAGTTCTGAAAGACAAAACGCAGGCTACCCACCGTATGATATCGAATTAGTCGGCGAGAACCGCTATGCTATTACACTTGCAGTTGCAGGTTTTACCGAAACTGAAATTGATGTACAAGTTGAACAGGGAGTGCTCACTGTTCGTGGTAAAAAAGAAGATAAAAAGAAAGATTCACGGTATCTGCATCGTGGGATAGCTGCGCGTTCTTTCGAACGTAAATTTAATCTTGCCGATCACGTTGAAGTTGTAAACGCTCAAATGGATAACGGCTTGTTGCATGTGTCACTACAAAAAGAAATACCAGATGCAATGAAGCCGCGGAAGATTCCTGTGAGTACTGTTGCTACTGCTGCACTGGAAGGTAACGCAGATGCTGCATGAACTGGTAGTCAAGTGCCGTGCACGTTATTAGCTTAATAACCTGCATAGCTTGATCGCCTAACCGAACTAGCGATTTTTCGCTGGTATCTCCTCCTAAGCGCATAATTGCGCACACTCGGGCAGTAGCATTTTGCTACTGCCTTTTTTTTGCAACGCCATTATAGTGCTGCGAAAACGTAAAAAAGTAGGTAAGCCAGTTTATAATTGATTCAAAATCATTATACTGTCAATATATCCAGT
>CALHRQ010000097.1 GCA_938038175.1 uncultured Granulosicoccaceae bacterium
CTATCAATACAAGATGGGATACTTGGTTTGATTTGCAAAAACAGCGCCGCCAGCAATGGGTAGAGCAATGGCTGTTACATCTTAAAGAGGAAGAGCAGACGCACAGGCAAATTCACCCTTTGCAGCTATCGTTAGATGTACAAGCGCAAATGCAAGATGGTGATTGGCTTGTTTTTGATGGTGGTAATACGCACTTCTGGTCGGAGATCGGAGCCAACATAGCAGGCTTTCAAGGTCTGACATTATCGGGTATTTTGCATCCCGGCAGTTATAGCCTGCTTGGGGTTGGTGTGTCGCTTGCCTTGTCGGCCAAAGTTAATAACCCAGATAAAAATGTCGTTCTGATTTCGGGTGATGGGGCATTCCTCTCTGGCGGTCTGTCTATTGAAACAGCATTTCAGGAACAGCTGCCAATAGTTGTGGTTATCGATAACAATGGTGGGCTTGATTGTATTTCCCAGCAACAGGAGCGCCTGTTTGCCAATGGCAGCCACTATGCCACTGATTTTAGAGACATTCCATTTCATACACTGTTTGAAGGGCTAGGTGGTTTTGGCGAACTGGTTGAAATAAGAGAGCAGCTGGCACCGGCTTTTGCTCGTGCGGTGGCCAGTGGTAAAACAGCTTGCCTGAACGTGAAGTGCCGTGGTGTTATTAGTCCGATTGTTGCCGCAACATCAGACAAGCGTGATAAAGCATCTATTGAGTAGTTTTTTTAAATGAGTCGATTTTATAAAGCTGTGGCTTAAACGACGACTGAGTGGGGTGTAGCATAAGAGTCGTATCGCTCAGTGGCGCTCTGTAGACGATTTACCTGGGTGTTTATTGACTTTTTTAAGTAACACCGGTGCGCCAAAAATAATCAGCATAACGCGTACAAGGTGATGCAGCACGATGATACCGACATGCGCTCCGGCAGCGAGGCTAAGTACGGCGATCTCAGCTTGCCCTGCCGGCCAGAAAGCCAGAAACAACTCTGTAGCATTCATCGAACTAATCATCACTGCAATAGCGGTAAACACCGCCGCAATGAGTAATAGAATTAATACAAAGCCGCTGGCGGCCAGAATGTCACGTTTTATTTCTGTGGCGGTAATGCCCTGATAGTAAACCCCGATACCAATGCCAATAAAAAACTGCGCAACCGTAATGACTTCCTGCGATGGGCGCTCGGTTACTACACCGAGAAGACTCAATGGTATCGCCAGTAGTAGTGGCCCGGTAACCGATGCGCCAAATAATTTAATTGCTTGCCCTAGCTTCCATCCGATAATGCCGATCAGTAAAACGACAAACGTATGATACAAGGGTAATTCAGACGTTGGCGGGCCTAGCGGATTATCGAGCGTTACGCCAAATACTAAGACTAAAATAATGGGTGCCAGGCTGACCATTAACAGTAGTCGTGTTGCATGAATCAAACTTAAAGAGCGTGGGTTGCCGCCGGATTCTTCTCCAAAGACAACCATATCCTGTAAAGCACCGGGCATTGCTGCGTAGTAGGCTGTGATTTTGTCGTAAGCCATAATTCGATGAAAATAAAACAGGCCAACCAAAGCGATAACCCCTATGTAAACAGGAACCAGCAGTAGTGTAGGTGCAAGCGCTACGAGCTGCGCGAGTAGCGGCCATGTAATTGATGCGCCAATTGCCACTCCGAGTACCGTTCTGCTAACAGTGGAGATTAATGGCACGCCTTGTAATGGCAATCCTGCGACAGCGGCAAGTAAGCAAGCGCACAGTGAACCAAACAAGAAGGGTAAGGGTGCTCCGATCACAAATAACAATAGGCCCGCTAACAAGCCCATGCCTAATGTGGCCAGTTGAGCAACTGTGGGTAGGGACAGAGTCATGGTTTTATTGTATCCAAAAGTATACAATCGTGTCGGAATGAGTGCTTCAACTGAAAATCAGGCAGTGTCTTGTTATCGCGAGCTTATGCGTCGCCTGCAAGCAGGGTCTATCGCTCCTGGCGACTATCTGCGAGAGCAAACCGTGGCTGAAGAGTTTGGGGTTAGCCGAACTCCTGTACGTGAAGCATTGCGAAAACTGGAAACAGAAGGATTGCTGGTCTCCGAGCCACGTTTAGGCATGCGAGTCAGAACCCTCGACTATACAGAAGTGATCGAATTGTATGAGGTTCGACTTGTTCATGAGAGGGCGGTTGCACGCATTGCTGCTGCCAAGTCAACTGATATCGAGTTGTCAGAATTAAAAGACATTCAGCTAGCTCTGGAAAAAAGCAAAAATAACGCTGCTAAAATGGCAGCCCTGAACCACAGGTTTCATTTTGCCTTGTTGCAGATGGCGAAGAATCGGTTTTTAACGCGTGCTGTTGAAGGAATGCAGCGTTCGATGTTGTTGCTAGGCCCCTCTACGCTTGCAGATGATAAGCGCGCCAACATGGCCATAAAAGAGCACCGTGCCATTATCCGGGCCTTGGAAAAACGCGATTCGGATAAAGCCGAAGCTATTATGGCCACTCACTTGCAGAACGCGCAGCGTTCTCGTATTCGTCAGTATCAAAAGAATCCGTGGAATGACTAGCACAGTAAAATCGCCTCACGCAAACACAAGCCTGATCACGCCGGGAAAAGGCAATTATCAGGCTGATGTGATTATCGTGGGTGGCGGTAATGCGGCTCTTTGTGCGGCTATATGTGCAGCACAAGCTGGTGCGAGTGTCACTCTACTGGAGCGTGCACCGATTCCTTATCGTGGTGGAAACAGCCGGCATACTCGAAATTTTCGTTGTGCACACGACGCCCCACTTGGCAAGCTGACCGATACCTATGAGGAAGACGAATTTTTCAATGACCTGTTGCTTGTGACCAAAGGTAACACTGACGAACCAATGGCACGCCAGGTCATTCGCGCAGCACCAATGTGCTATGAGTGGATGACCCAGCAGGGCATTCTCTTCCAACCCTCTTTATCCGGAACACTATCTCTGTCACGCACCAATGCTTTTTTTCTGGGTGGAGGCAAAGCACTTGTGAACACCTATTACCAACGATGTGAGGATCTTGGAGTTGAGATTCGCTACAACAGCATCGTGCTTGACTTTCACATTGTGGATGGCGAATGTGATGGTGTATTAGTTGATTCACAGGGCGAGCAACACTACCTTCGAGCAAAATCTTTTGTTATTGCATCGGGTGGTTTCGAATCGAATAAGGAATGGTTGTGCGAGGCATGGGGCGATGCAGCCAAAAACTTTCTAATACGAGGTACACCTTATAACCGTGGTGAAGTGTTAAAGCGCATGTTGGCGTTTGGCGCTGATAGTATCGGTGACCCGACACAGTGCCATGCTGTGGCCATAGATGGACGCGCACCAGAATACGATGGTGGCATAGTAACGCGGCTGGATTGTGTACCGTTCTCGGTTGTATTAAACAGTGAAGGAAAGCGTTTTTATGATGAAGGTGAAGATGTTTGGCCCAAACGCTATGCGATATGGGGACGTTTGGTGGCTGCACAGCCAAACCAGATTGGTTATTCGATTATCGATGCCAAATCCAAAGACCTGTTTATGCCTTCGGTCTTTCCAGCCATACAATGCGATAGCCTGCCAGAGCTGTTAGAGCAACTGGGTTTGCCTCTTGAGCAGTCCATGTCGACCATTGACGCGTTCAATGCTGCATGTGATGAAGGAGGTTTTACACCAACAGAACTGGATGGTCTGGCAACGGTTGGTCTTACACCCGCTAAAACCAATTGGGCAAGGCCCATAAACAAACCACCGTACTTTGGTTATAGCTTGCGTCCGGGTGTAACCTTTACCTATCTAGGTGTCAACGTGGATGAAACAGCACGCATCACCTTTGGTGGAAAGGCATCAAAAAATATTTGGGCTGCCGGAGAAATCATGGCAGGAAATATTTTGGGGGAAGGGTACTTGGCGGGTTTTGGCATGACAATCGGAACCGTATTTGGTCGTATAGCAGGAATTGAGGCTGCAAAGCATGTCTGACACAGAAATTCGCTCTAACACCGATACACAGGCTGAAGCCGGGACGACTTCTGAAACTGGGATACAGTCCGACGTTTTAATGCGCTCTAAAGCAGGCAAAAACATCAAAGCCGAAATTCAAACGGATGCGAGTTTGCACGATGAAGCAGTGCGACAATTGACGGTGTGTAATTCGTGTCGTTATTGTGAGGGCTATTGCAATGCTTTCCAGGCGCTAGCACGTTATCGTAGCTTTGATAAGCCAACTGTGACGCATCTTGCCAGTCTTTGCCATAACTGCCGTGCCTGTTTTTACGCTTGTCAGTATACTGAGCCACATGATTTCAAATTGAATATTCCTGCCATGCTTGCCAACGTGCGAGCGCATAACTGGGAACAGCATATAAAACCCAGTGGAGTATCTCGTCTAATGCAATCGGCGCTCTGGCCGTACCTGCTACTGGTGATGTTGTTTATAACATTATTCACATTTGCTATCGGCGTGGAGTGGGGTTCGTCTGAGCCGTTCTATTCGTCAATCAGCCATACAGCATTGGTTGCTATTTTTTTACCGCTGTTTTTTTTGCCATGGGTCTCGTTGATTGCAGGTTTGAGAAGTTACTGGCGCTCGATTGGAGGTCAACCAATAGTATTCAGTGATTTAAAGCAGGCGTTTTCCTCAGCTGCAACCATGAAACAACTCAGTGGCGGGCAAGGGCAAGGTTGCAATTACGAAGCTGGTGAGCGATTTAGCAGTGTACGTCGCTGGGCACACCATGCAACGATGTACGGCTTTTTATTGTGTTTTGCCAGTACATCCGTTGGTACTCTGTACCACTATTTATTTGGCTGGGAAGCACCATATGCGTTTCTTAGTTTACCTAAACTGTTGGGCGTATCGGGTGGTGTGCTGCTATCAAATGGCACTGCTGCGATGCTATTACTCAAGTTTAAAGCGGAAAGTGAGTTGGGTTCTGTGGCGCGGCGTGCGGGGGAGTATGCGTTTATCGCTTTGTTGTTCATGACATCGACGACGGGTTTAATATTGTATTGGAGTGCAGGAACAGTATTGGCCAGCAGCAGTTTGATCATTCATCTGGCTTTTATTGCTGTTTTTTTTGTTAGCCTGCCCTATTCGAAAATGGTGCACGGGTTTTTCAGGTTGGCAGCACTATGCCGCGAAGCGCAGTTTCAACGGCAGGTGTAGTCGAGGACTGCTCTGGATATTAAGCTGTATAGAATTGAAGCTAAGTAGATTTTCGTACTTTTTATGGTGTGAAAACTTTTCGTATCTTGGAGGTACACAGTCTTCTCGTTCTGCCGATTATCCTCTAATCTGGTATTTGATTCTGCGTTGTAAAAAGCACCCACCTGGCGTTTCACAGAGGGCCTTAGCTTGGAGGGCCTTAACTTGAGTTGGTAGCAGTTAAGGCGCACCAATAACCCTAACTGGTTTGCCTTCGTAATACCCTTTGAAGGCTTCGAGTGTTTGCGAATAGAAGATGTGGAAAGTCTCTTCGGTGCAATACCCTACATGCGGTGTCGCCAAGACCCTTGGGTGTTTGACTGCCCAGTGGTTTGCTGGGGTGGGTTCTTTCTCATAAACATCTATGGCAGCACCGGCAATGGTGTTTGAATCAAGCGCCTTTTTTAACGCATCCAATTCAACAATTTCAGCGCGAGATGTGTTGACGAGATATCCGCCCGGCCCCAGGCGCTTCAGGTCATCCGCGTTAACCATGGCGTGGGTTCGTGCCGAGTGGCGCAAATGAATTGAGACGGTATCAGCTTGATTGAATAATTGTTCGCGGCTCACGTATTCAACACCTAATTCATTGCAATGCTTTTCATCAAGATTTTCACTCCAGGCAATCACATTCATACCCATTGCCTGTGCAAAATGCGCCAACTGCCCACCTAAACGTCCCAGTCCCAGAATACCCAGTGTTTTATGGC
>CALHRQ010000098.1 GCA_938038175.1 uncultured Granulosicoccaceae bacterium
CACTCGAATGGCATTTACCGCAGGCCGTGCAGCGATAGCGCTGAATGGTTTGCGCATCGTCATAACGGTAGAAACGGCCGTGTTTTACAGAGCATCCGGCTCCACAGCTGGGACAGACTGGGTTCATCCTTGAACCTTGATGTAATGAGTTGGGGCTTAAACTATATCAAAAAAAACGGAACAACAATCAAGTACGCCATGTAGCAAGGTATGCCAACTACATAATCAAATTAAGCATTCCCAAACTCACGATCATAAACAGAATGGTCATGATGCCGCCGGCGCGCATAAAGTCTGCCACCTGATAACCACCAGGTCCCATGATCAGTGCGTTAACCTGATGCGTAGGGATAAGAAAAGAGTTTGATGTTGAGATGGCAACGGTTAGTGCGAACAGTGCAGGGTCTGCACCCACCGCCACAGCAATGTTCACAGCAAGTGGTACAAGTAAAACAGTCGCGCCGATATTAGACATCACCAGCGTAAAAAAGGTAGCGAGCCCAGCGATAACCACTTGCAACACCCAATTGGGTACATCACCCACCAGCGTTAGTATTTCCTGCGCAATCCATGCAGCAGTGCCCGACTGATCAACAGCGATACCCAGTGGGATCAAGCTTGCCAGTAAAAAAACAGTTTGCCAGCTGACCGCTTCGTAGGCCTCATCGATAGTGAGTACACCTGACAACACCATGCCCATGGCGCCGGTCAACAGTGATATGGAAAGGCTGTCAGTGATTAAAAAAAGAGACAAAGCCAGAGCGAAGAATATACCGGCTTCGCTTAATTTGTCTGAACGTAGGTCTTCATACTTCACTTCAGTTGCAATAACAAAGTCACGGTTACGCGAAAGCTTGTTCAGATCTTTCCAGCTCGCATGCACCACCAGTGTGTCGCCCGCCTGTAATTCCCGCTCACCAAAGTCTTTCTTGATAACTTGTTCGGTTCGGTAAATTTGCAGGATGTTAGCACCGAAGTTACGCCTGGGTTTGATGTCCTGTATTTTTTGGCCGATCAAGCTGGAACCTGGGGGTACTACTATTTCAGCGATGCCGCTGTGCTGCGCATTGAGCACATCGGCAAAACGATCAGGCTCACCGCGCAATTCCCAATGATATTCCTCACAGGCATTCTCAACCTGACGGTGATCGCCCATCAAGCCAAGGTGCGTTCCTACCCAAACCACTTCTTCTCTGTCGGGTGGGATTTTTACAACGTCACCGCTAAACAAGGCCAGTATGCGAGGAGTGTTCGGGTAGGTTTCCTCGATCTGCCGTATGGTCATGCCCACCATCGGGCTGTCATCACTGACACGCGCCTCCAGTAGCTCACCACTAATGCCGTATTGGTTTTCAAAGTAATCTGATGCACGAGAAGTACGGTTTTGGTCAGTAATCTGAACCTCTGGCAGGACAAATTTACCGGCCACAACAAAATAGGCTATACCCGTTAGTACCAGGGCAATCCCGATAGGTGTTACGGCAAAGAGGCCAAAGGTATCCATCTGCTGATCCGCTGGCAGTGTTTTGTTGGACGAAATCAGTAAATCGTTGAGCAGGATTAACGGGCTGGAACCAATCATCGATGCAGTGCCACCGAGAATTGCACAGAAACCCATAGGCATTAGCAAGCGAGACATAGGTATTTCGGTTCTGGCAGAGATACGATTGACCACAGGCAAGAACAACGCTGCCGCACCGATGTTTTGCATGAAGCTTGATATAAAGGCGACAGTGCCAGAGACCAGTGGAATAATTCGCGCTTCGGTCTTGCCACCTTTTTTCATTATCAAAGCAGCAAGCTTGCTCATGGCACCGGTTTTATCCAACCCTGCGCCAATGATCATGACGGCAATCACCGAGATGACCGCATTACTCGAAAAACCTGAGAAGAGTTCCTGCTGTGTTAGCAATGGCTGGATGCCAGGCAGAAAAGTCGTTAAGCCAAGAATCACCATGATGCAAATGGCTGCTACATCGACGCGCAGAACTTCAAAAGCAAACAAAATGATCGTGATGGCCAGTATTGCCAGTACTAACATCATTTCCAAACTGAGTGAAATTGTTTCGATCATTCACCTTTCCATTGCATCGACCATTGCTGCTGATGTGTTACAAGACTGCTAATGTAGAACCAGTTGCTTATGCCAAACTACAACCGGGTATAGACCAGGTCGAAGACATCATGTCCCAATCGTTCGCCGCGTTGCTCAAACCGGGTTTTGGTACGTGATTCTGGACGTGCAACAAATTTTCCCTCTTTTGCCGTATTACTCAGTTGTGGGCAAGCTTCAAGATGCTCAAGCATCCATTGCGCGTAATCTGCCCAATCGGTGGCACAATGAAGAACACCATTGTCCGAAAGCCTTGAGGCAACAAGCGTTAAAAATTCCGGCTGTACAATGCGACGCTTGAAATGTCTTTTTTTACGCCACGGGTCCGGGAAAAAAAGCAGTACCCGGGCGAGTGATTGTTGCGACAACATGATTTCCAGTACTTCGATGGCATCATGCTGAACAACTCGAACATTGCTTAGCTCATTTGCTTCAATACCAATAAGCGCATGCCCGACACCCGGCTCATGCACTTCAACTCCAATAAAATTGACATCCGGGTATCGCACTGCCATATCAATGAGTGCATCACCGTTGCCAAAACCGATTTCAAGCCATACAGGATTGTTATTGCCAAACAGGTTCGCAAGGTCCAACGGTTGATTAGAATCAAAACGAATGCCAAATTTGGGCAGCAGTGTTTCGATAGCTGCCGCCTGTGCTTTGGTTAATCGACCGTTTCGAATGACGAAACTGCGGATCGAGCGGCTGGTTAGCCTGCCTTGCTCCGTGGGCTCTGTCATGGATTTCCAAAAATGTTTGACCGTGTTGTCAGTAACACCTGAGACAGGTCGGTTGTACGCTTGCTAGAAAGTATAGGATGCTGGCGGCGAGTTTGTGGATGGCGGCAACAACATCATATTACTCAATAGGTTTAGAGTCGTTCTGCCCGCCCTGGCGTTTAAGCTTAGGGCAAGCAGCAAAACATACTTTGCGAGGGTTAGCGACGCCCGCCCTTGCGAGCTTTACGAGGTTCTTCAAATTGTACTTTCAACGACTTGTCACCGACAATTTTGCCGTTGAGTCCGGCAATGGCCGCGCGTGCTTCGTGGCCTTCCATTTCGACAAAGCCAAATCCTTTGCATTTGCCACTGAATACATCAGCCGCTAATTTGATTGAGCGTACCTTGCCGAATTCTTCGAACATTTCAGTTACCGTTTCTTCGGTAGATTCCAGCGGTAAGCCACCAACAAACATTTTTTTCACTAAATGTGCCTCTATAAATTAGGACCGCAGCGGAAGGCCGACAAGGGTCAAACGACTACTGGACGGACAGTGTATGCAGCTATTGAGCGATGTACTTCACCAGCCTTGGTCGTGGCTGGCAGATTGCATTGAACTGGGGAATCTGGAGAAACCTAGTGTGAGTTGACTGCAATCATCAGATCTCCCTATATTAGCGCGTTCAGTTTTTTTTTTCTACTGGTCAACACCCAACATCGGTTTAAAGGCGAGCTTGTAATCTGCAATCAATCGCTCTTTGTGCGTTCGGCTCATGCGCTTGATTCGAGCCTCAGACTGACTTGCTGTTGATCTATTGTCGCTTATCTGACAATACGCCAGTTTGACTGGCCTTCTGCCACGCGTATAACTGGCACCACGTTTTCCACTATTGTGCTCCAGCACACGCCGATTTACATCTGTTGTAATGCCGGTATACAGCGAATCGTCTGCGCATCGTAAAATGTAGACAAACCACTCACGTTCACTATCAGGCAATTTAGATGTCATTTACAGCAGATGGTCCATTTGCAGCATTGCCGCGGGTCTATGGTGCTCAAGCCGCCGCATTGTTACCGGATTTGCGAATCTGTGTTGCCGGTATTGGAGGGGTTGGCTCATGGGCGGTCGAAGCTCTCGCGCGCACAGGAGTTGGGCACATTACGATGATAGATCACGACGACGTGTCGGTGGGCAATATCAATCGGCAGATTCACGCACTGGGCAGCACTTTGAACGAGTCTAAGGTCGAGCTTATGCGCGAGCGTGTACTGCAAATCAATCCGCTATGTGATGTGGCCGCTGTGGATGATTTCGTTGCTGAGAAAAACCTTCCAAGATTGCTTGACCATAACTTTGATGTGGTCATCGATGCCATCGATAATATCCGCTTCAAGTCAGCCATGATCAATTATTGCCGGCGTAACAAAATTGCGTTGATTACCACCGGTGGGGCAGGAGGCAGAACCAACCCTCTGGCGGTGCAGGTGGCGGACCTGTCGCGCACATGGAATGATGCGCTGGCTGCCAAAGTGCGCTCCAGACTGCGCGCAGAATATGGCTTTACTAAAAATCCCAAGCGCCGATTTGGGGTAGAGTGCGTGTTTTCGATCGAGCAACCGATGTTTCCCGATGGCAGCGGCGGGGTGACACATGCCAAGCCTGGAGTGCCCGCTGCCAGGCTAGACTGTGATCAGGGTTATGGCTCAGTGAGTATGGTGACAGGCACTTTCGGCTTTGTTGCCGCGGCGCGTGCGGTTGAGCGTGCCTTGAAGTGTAAACTCACGTGAACTGTAAAGACTCGGTTAACATCTATCGAATATGTGTTAAATCAGCCACTTGAGTTTGTGTCGCTATTCACATTTAGCAGCACAGTTCTCCGGTTATTTCCCGCTACCCTTATCTATGAAAGATGCCCTCTCTTGGGGCTCTGTATGAAGACAACACTAGATTGTTAGCATCGTTTGCTGAGAAAAAGCCAATGGCCAAATCCGCTGCAGTAATTAAACAAACACACAGAGCGTGTATTTCCCTGCTCATGTCCAGCGTTCTTATCGCTGCCTGTGGTGGTGGTGCGGGCGACCCTGTTGGTCTCGAAACCGAACTGACAACTCAACCTGTCGGCAACGCTATATTGCAAGATGATCAAGTACCGGCAGGTGAGCCGGTGCAAACAGACAACGATCTGTTTCTGGAACAAAGCCAGTCACCGGAAGATTTCATTCCCGAATTCCCACTGTCCAATCTGGCAATTCCAGCCGCGACCGAATCAGAAATAATGGCGAATAGTGGATTGCAAATCTCTAGCAATCGCCCTTTGGACGATGGGTCTTCTGATGCGCCGGATTTTACCGAGCGCCAATGGGTACACATGCAAAACTGTTTGGGAATTACAGCGGTTGCACCCGAAGTTGAGATAGTGTCTGGAAGGATTTCAGCCGAATCGCAGGAAGATGATGCTGTGCGTTACATCGACGGAAGTATTGTCGCAACAGCACATGTTAGTGATACGGGTGCGGTTATCCAGATCAGTGAAGGTGACTTTGACGGATCACTTGGTACGCCAGGATCTTTTCTACGCTCGATTATGGGGCGTTACCTTTGGTTCTCGGCTGAATTAGCAGAGCGTGATTATCCATTTGAATGTGCACGCATTGAACCTTGATCTGCGATAGGATCATGGCTTTATAGCTTATGGTTTTCTTCAATGCCGGCTTCATCGGATAGCAACAATACCCATGCTTCGCAATCAGATTCAGTCCAGAATAGTGGCAAAACCCATTCTGTAGACACCCCCCCAACTGCCGCAATTCTGTTGATTGGTAATGAGATACTCAGCGGTCGCACACAAGATAAGAACCTTGCCTACATGGCTACACGTTTGGCCGAGCGAGGCATTCGGGTCACCGAATCTCGCATCATTCCAGATATTGAAGCGGTTATCGTCAGCACACTCAACACGCTTCGACAAAGCAATATGTACGTATTTACCACCGGTGGCATTGGGCCAACTCATGATGACATCACTGCCGATTGTGTTGCTAAAGCGTTGTGTGTGGGTATTGGTATTCACCCTGAAGCCGAGCGGCGCTTGATGGAGTACTGGGCGTCGCGTGATATTGAACCCAATGATGATCGTCTGCGCATGGCACGCATTCCGGCAGGCGCAACTCTCATAGACAATCCAGTGTCCGCGGCTCCAGGCTTTATAGCTGCAAATCTCTATGTTTTGGCAGGCGTGCCCAGAATCATGCAGGCGATGTTTGACAGTATCCTCCCAAGCCTTGCCAAGGGTGATGTCATCGAAAGTGTTTCGGTTCGATGCAACTTGGGCGAAGGGGATTTGGCAGGGCCGCTACGTGATCTACAGAATCAATTTCCAGAACTTGATTTGGGCAGCTACCCTGGCAGGCTTGAAAATGGTCAGTCACAGGTGTCGCTGGTTGCGCGTGGCACAGACCAGCAGCTGCTGGTGCAGGTGGAAAAAGCCTTGCGGGAACTTGTGAGTGTGGCTGGTGGGCAGGTGATCTAGGCCACTTGCCTACAGCAAACTTTGGAATGTGCAAGGTGAAAAGGTGTCAGGCGGTTTGCGTCTTGAGGATCGCATGCAACCAAGTGTGCACTACCGAGGAGCGAAACCTGCTTAATCTGAAATGTCGGGGGCTTAACGATTCAACGCCTTGGCCAGGCGTTGTAAGCGAGTGCCGCAATCTCCCGAAACTTTAAGCGTTGTAATGTCATCAGCACGCGTAACACCATCGTTAATAATAAAGATCGGCTGGCCCCGTTGCTGCGCATCCCGGCAGAAGCGGTAGCCGGAAAACACCATAAGTGAGGAGCCTGCAACCAGTATCGCATCTGCCGAACGAAGAGCCTCCATGGCTTTTGTTACTCGTGCCCGTGGCACATTTTCGCCAAAGAACACGACATCGGGCTTTAGCATTCCACCGCAGTGCACACAATTGGGGATCTGCATGTGCTGGATTTGCGATGATTCCACATCAGCATCGCCATCGGGTGCCAATGCGGCACGAGCTTGTTGGCTGATGTCGTTTATCCAGCGATTGGCATCCATTATTCGAAGCTGATAATCGTCTCGTTGCTCAATTTGTTTGCAAGACAAACAACTCACAGTGGACAGAACGCCATGCAAATCAATGACATTTTTATGGCCAGCTTGTTGATGCAACTCATCCACGTTTTGTGTAACGAGACTGGACACAACGCCAGATTTCTCCAGTGATTGCAGTGCATAGTGTGCAAGGGACGGTTGTGCGCGACTGAACACGGGCCAGCCAATGGCACTGCGTAACCAATAGCGTTTACGGGCAAGTTCATTGCCTTTAAACACCTGCCCCGTTATCGGTTGAGCCCGTTTCCATTGCCCCTGCTTATCTCGATAATCTCCCAGTCCCGATGCTGTACTGCAACCAGCGCCGCCAAGACAGAATAATTTCATGCCTGGCTTTATATGTTCGAGTAGCGCAAGATCCTGATAATCCTGCACTCTCGTGAGAGTATCTGTGCAGCTGGATGTTGGTTCAGGGGGCAGGGAGTTCATTAAAAATCGTTTCGCACGTTTACATCAATGGAATCTGGCGTCACAATCGAGCATGGCATTATTTGACTGATAAACACAAGGTACAAAAGAGCTGACTATGACAATTAAAGTAGGTGATAAGGTCCCGACTGGCAAATTTGCAGTAATGACCGATGACGGGCCCGGTGAAGCAACATCGGACGAGCTATTTAACGGAAAAAAAGTGGTGCTGTTTGCTGTGCCGGGTGCATTCACACCAACCTGCAGCCAGGCTCATCTGCCAGGGTATGTTGTTGCGGTAGACGAACTAAAAGCGAAGGGCGTGGATACCGTTGCCTGCCTTAGCGTCAATGATGTATTTGTTGTTGATGCATGGGCAAAATCGCAAAACGCCGAGCACCTGACAATGCTGGCAGACGGCTCGGCAGAGTATGTCACCGCGCTTGGCCTGACGCTTGATTTAACTGCGCGTGGTTTGGGCATACGCTCTGATCGTTTTGCCATGGTGGTGGACAATGGTGTTGTCACTCATCTGGCACAAGAAGAGCCGGGTAAACTTGAAGTCAGTAAGGCCGAAGCGATATTAGAAGTGCTTTAAATCTGTTTTGTAATGGCTTTAGAGCGAGATCTGCAAGCATCGCTAATGATTGACAATGGCGTTGACTCTAAACAACCACTATTTAGCGCTTTGCTAATTAAACCGTTAGGATTACTGGGCACCGGGGCCATTCAATAGTGCCATTTATAGGGCTATCCAATTTTTGTACTTATTGAGCCTGTAACTGTTTTATTGGGTCGGCGAGTTCGCCCTCAACATTAAATGGAATTGCAGCTGGCCAATTGGCCAGCTTGACGACACCTTTTACATCATAGTCAAGTGCATTCGATTGTTGGTTCAGTACAGCACCCAGTTGATTAAACAGGTTACTGATACCAGCGGTAACCGTAACGTCTAGCGTGGCATCTCCTTTGGCCGGAATGGTTACTCTTTTTACACTACTACCTTGAGCTAAATGCTCGCCAGCAAAATTAGCATTGAATGTCATTGATTCCATTGGCAAGTCAAAACTATTGGGATTTTTAACCAGCAAAGTGAACACGAGTTCCTGGCTGGTTAAATCGAAATTCAGCGGCTTTACAGCGGTTACGCTAACGGTGGGTGCTTGTGGCTTGCTCAGCGGGATAGAGGAACAAGCGCTCAGCAATGTCGATGTAGCACAAGCTATTAGAAGCGCGAGCGATAGACTTATGCCAAAGAAACGGGTTTCTATTCGCTTTTGAGTTCCGAGAGGGGGCAATTTTGCAAAAGACATAGCCATGCTTGTTGTATAGCATGGTTTCAGTGGTTATGCACGGCTGCTGTGCTACTCGATTTTATTTTTTTAAAAGTCGGTAAATGCAAAGTTTGCAAATGTGAATTGTCAAAGGTTACATCGGTAAATGCGAAGTTGCTACAGGCGAAATCGTTAGCCGCAAAGCGTTCAACAGTGTTGCCGCCAGCTAGTGGGATTTCTTTGATTGGCATATGATTCCTGACCAAAAACACAAACTAGATTGTTGATATGAGCGGACTAGAGATATTTGGCAGGCATACATCTTATAACGTTCAGAAAGTGTTGTGGCTTGCTGATGAACTACAGCTGGATTACCAACACATTCAAGTAGGTGGCAGGTATGGTGGTAATGATTCGGCAGAGTTTCTGTCAATTAACCCGCTAGGTAAAGTTCCGGTTTTACGCCAC
>CALHRQ010000099.1 GCA_938038175.1 uncultured Granulosicoccaceae bacterium
AGCGATGGTGTGTTTAACGAATTGGAAATCGCTTTAAATTATCATGAGCTGGTCAAAGTGAAGATATCAGCGGATGATCGCGATGCTTTGGAATCCATGCAAAAAAAGATTTGCGCTAAAACCGGTGCCATTGCGATCCAGCGCATTGGTGGCATGGTGATACTGTTCCGGCGTAACCCCAAAGATGCAGTGATAGATTTATCGCTGGCACATTAAATTGATTATTCATAGCTATAACGATACAAAGCTATAACGATTCATAGCTATAACGATTCAAAGCTATAACGATTCAAAACAATCGCAATTTTAAGCCAACCTGCTTTAAGCCTTGTCTGGTAAAAACACACTGACTCTCAAGCCACCCAATCGCGTGGAAATACTCAGATTCAGATCACCATCATAGGTATCGACAATATCTTTAACAATCGACAAACCTAATCCATGCCCGGCTACAGATTCATCCAGTCTGACACCACGTTCAAGCAAACGGCTAAATTCATCCGGAGAGCAACCCGGCCCATCGTCTTCTACTTCCAGCAAAATGCCATCAGCATTACGCACACTGACCAGCACCACACCGTCTGCCCATTTCACTGCGTTATCCAATAGATTACCAAACAGTTCCAGCATGTCCTGGCGATCATAAATAAGCGCTACATCGTTGCTAAAATTGAAACGTACATCGAAAGCCTTTTCTGAGTATTCTTGTTTTAACAAACCACTCAACAGTGGCAGTTCTTTTTCAAGATCGAATAGCTGACCTGCAGCACCCCGCCCCGCCAAACGTGCACGCTTAAGTTCACTTTCAATTAGCTGCCTGATTCGCTCAGCGTTTTGCTGTATCGCTAACTGATCAGCGTCGCCCATATTGTTGCTTGAATTCGAATTGCGCAATAAAAGGTTTAACGGCCCCTTAAGCGAGTGCGCAAGGTTACCAACCGAATTACGCGATTGCCGCAGGCGTTGATCGAAGCGCAGTAGCAAGCGATTGAATTCTCGAACCAGTGGCACGACTTCAGATGGCACATCTTCAGACAATGACAAGGCCTGACCATGTTCAAGGCGATTCATATCACTGCGAATGGCTTCGAGCTTTTGCACCGAATGTCGAACAATCAGATGCTGCACCGTTAACAAAGCACACAGCAACAATAGTGAGACTGCAGCAAAGTACCATTGGAAAATAATCAGACGTTCTTCTATGGGGCTGACATCTTCGGCTATGACCACAGTGAACTCATGTCCCTGTTTGGCAAAGCCTCCTAACCATAAAAGTAAGGGTTCATTAGCGCGACCAACATACGGTTCTTTGCGCGTTTGACCAGGCGCGAGGTCTGGGATGGATAGCGCTTGATCCCAAGCTGAACGAGATAAAATTTCGCCATCAGGTTTAAGTTTTACATAGTAATACTTGCCTGAGTTAGGTATTGAGTATGCCGGATTAAGGCGCGCGTTACCCAGACGCGGTTTATCCAGTTCTACCTCAGGAAAATCCAATGCCGAGACCAGGTTTGTGGCATCAGCTTCAAGCTTACTGTAGACGTAACCGTTAGTGAGCAATCGGCTGGCGAGTGCACCAGCCCACCAGAACATCAGCATTAGCAGTAGAAGACTGACGACCATCCCCACCTGCAGACTACGTTCTAATGAATTCAATTCGGGAGACTGGGCAACATTACAGCAGGTGGTGGATTGAGCACGATTCAGCAGCAGCCTTAACTGGGATCGTTAAATACGTATCCCTGACCACGCTTGGTCAGAATCATCTGGTTACCAATTTTTTCCCGAAGACGCCGTACATAAACTTCGATAAGGTTGCTGTCGCGGTCAGAATCCTGATCATATACATGATCAGATAAATTGGTTTTGGACAGAATCTTTCCCTTGTTAAGCATAAAGTAGCGCAGTAGACGAAACTCCGTGCCGGTTAACTGATAGGTATCTTTGTCGGCAACAGAAACCTGCTGGCAATCTTCATCAAGACAAAGGCTTTTGGTTTCAATACTGTGGGAAGAGCTACCATGGCGGCGATGAATAAGTGCTCTTATTCTGGCGATCAGTTCTTCTATATGGAACGGTTTACCAAGGTAATCGTCTGCCCCGGCTTTGAATCCATCGACACGCTCGTACCAGGCATCACGCGCTGTTAGCACGATTACCGGAACCAGATTATTTTGCCTGCGCCAGGACTTTAATATTTCCATCCCTGGGCGCTGCGGCAGGCCCAGATCGAGGACGACAGCATCGTAAGGTTCTGAATCACCAAGGTATTCCCCATCAATACCGTTTACAGCAACATCTACCGCAAAACCAGCTTTGGCAAGGTCGCTGCGCATATAGCCAACCAGCTCAGCATCGTCTTCAATCAGCAATAAACGCATTTAGGGACCATAATTTGACGGGCACAAACCGTAAGTATAACCCGTCCGGGCTTAATCTACTAAAACCTTCAGCAGAAAAACCACTGTGCAAATATTAACCCAGCAACATTCGCACAGTTTCTGTTATCTAGCCCTTCCCGCGCCATGGAATCGTGCGACTGATAACCCAGCGCATAACAAGGTCAAACAGAAGTCCCAACAGACCCAACAGAATGATCGTTATCCATATGATTTCGTAGTCGTTCTGTTTACGCGCTACATTTTCAACGAAACCGATACCGGTGGTTCCTGCAAGCATTTCTGCTGCAACCAGTGTGCCCCAGCAAACACCAATCGAAATTCTGATACCAGTGAGAATTTCCGGCAAAGAATTTGGCAAAATGACATTACGCAGAATCTGCCAGCGGCTTGCACCCAATGAATGAGACGCATGTATTTTGGAAAGCTGTGTGCCGGTTGCGCCCGTACGAGCCGAAATAACCATGATGGCGAAAGCCACCATAAACAACAGGAAGATTTTACCGTCATCCTGAATACCAAAGATAGTCAGAATCAGCGGCGCCCAGGCAAGCGGAGGAACTGGACGATATAATTCAATCAGCGGATCGAAAAAACCTTTCGCGAAACGCGACAAGCCCATAAAAAGACCTAAAGGCACACCAAGCACGATACCAAAGAAAAGGCCTGTCAGCACACGCATCATGGAATCCCAGATATGACCGGTGGGTATGGGTACCGAAGGTGATGCAAAGTTTCCAGTGGCAATGTTCAAAATTTTACTTTTCAGATTTTGACCAATCTCGCCAGCTTCGTTATGCCGTGGATATTCTCCTGGCACCAGGTCGGCGATCCAGTCAGGAATAAAAAAACCTGCCATTTCGGCTAATGTTTTTTGCTTGTACCAAAGCAAGGCGTGGCCTTTGTAACCACGGGTAGGGTCAGCAAGACCAACGAACTTTCTAATCGTGTCAGAAGGCTTTGGCAGCCATCGACCTGAGCCTTGTTCCGTACAAGCTGTTTTACCAGCAACGATGCGACCACCTGGTAAAGCTATAGCATCAATAAGACGCAATGAGCCCTGTTGATCCCGATGCACTTCGTGCAAGTTGGCTAAGGCGTACTCAACTGGCTGCAAAGCACTGGGTGGGAATATCACAGCATCATCAATTCGTTTAAGGACTTTGGTCAGGTCTTTTCCAATCTGAGCAACAGACTCGCTATCCGTTGATGCGATCAGCGCTTTGATGTCAGCATCTATCGCTGCAACTTCATCCAAAAAAGCAGGCGAGTTATTTCTGATCGAAGTGTATTCTTTCGATACTTCTAACAAAGGTGCAGCAA
This sequence comes from uncultured Granulosicoccaceae bacterium, assembly GCA_938038175.1. Taxonomy (GTDB): domain Bacteria; phylum Pseudomonadota; class Gammaproteobacteria; order Granulosicoccales; family Granulosicoccaceae; genus Granulosicoccus. The sequence continues at coordinate 3,723 of CALHRQ010000099.1, forward strand.
CAGCCGCATAGCGGGCACCACGTTCAGTAATCGGATCTATCGGAATTTCTTTGTTGGTGTTACCCCAACCCGGATCGACTTCACGGGCAGTTGCAATTGCAGCCACTTGCTCAGCGCTTAATTCACCGGAATCAAGCTGATCAGCCAGCTCGTTGATACGAGCGGCAATGCCATCGAGCGCTGCTGCAGTCTCAGGCGCCATGCTATCGGGTGAAGCCAGACTGACCTGTAATGCACCCAACCTATCGAGTAAGGGTTCGATGCTGCCGACCTGTTCAGCTTCCAGATCCAGATTAGAAATCCGCCCTCTAATTTGGGCTATTTGGGTGGAGTCTCTGCTGAGCAGGCTAGTCCCTCTTAACAATCTGGATTCGAAAGGAAACGCGGAGCGCATAGGCACAACGGCGCTCTCTACTTTAGCAACCTGACAAAGTTCATTGGCGACATTTGGGAAGAATGCACGAGCCGCATCCCACGAAAAATACAACCAAAAAATAAGAATGGCTGACACGCCTGATATAACCCAATGCCATCCGCCAAGTGCTTTTTGCGGGTTACCAAAAACCAGATCTGTGACTTCGGTACGGGCAAGTTTGCGGCCGTAAACAATGGCCCAAATCAAGGCGATCAGTAAAACAATGAACAGCCCACCCACAATCAACCCACGTGGACTTGCAAATACCTCACTCATGCGGTTTTTCCCATGATTTCCTCTTCCATGTCCCATATCATGGTGAGAATTTCTTCTCTCACCGTTCCGAAATCGTCGTGTTTTTTCACATCACGCAGATCCTGGTTCAAACCCCATTCGGCAAACGGTAAATGGTATTCCTTGTGTAATCTTCCTGGGCGAGGAGCCATGACGAACAGACGTTCACCAAGCAGCAATGCTTCCTCTACAGAGTGCGTGATGATCATGATGGTCTTGCCGGTTTCTTTCCAGATTTTAAGCACCAGCGACTGCATTTTTTCGCGCGTCAGCGCGTCAAGTGCACCCAGTGGTTCATCCATTAAGATGAGATCCGGGTCGTTAATCAGACACCGAGCCAGCGCAACCCGCTGCTGCATACCACCGGATAACTGGTATGTTGGTGTGTTGCCAAAGCCCTGCAAACCAACAATTTCAAGCCATTCTTCAACCTTGCGCGCGCTTTCCGCTTTGTTGGCTTTTTTCATGCGCAGTCCAAAGTCAACGTTTTCGGCAACCGTTAGCCACTCAAAGAGCGCACCCTGCTGGAACACCATGCCACGCTCGACGCCGGGGCCATTGATTTCCATATCATTGAGCGTAAATTGACCACCTGTTGGGCGTAGAAAACCAGCGATCAAATTAAGTAATGTGGTTTTACCGCAGCCGGATGGACCAAGCACTGACAACAACTCGCCCTGTTTCAATGTAAAACTGACATCTTTAAGTGCATGAACCTGCTCACCCGAAGGCATGGTAAAGGTCATGTCAACTTGATCTGCAATCAGATCACTCATTAACTGCTCCAAAATCTGGCCTTGGCGACGTAAATAACAATTGCTACAAACACACGCGGGCAATAAACGGCGAATAGGATGCACCGTGGACGCTGAAATGCAAGCTGCCCAGTGTATCCTGCAATGCACCAGCAAACCAGTACCTGAAGTACCAACTTGGTTAAGAGCCGTATAAGAGTGGCGTTTTATAATAAACCTCTGACCGAAAAAACCGCCAAACCCCGAGTTGTCGAGCGCAAATAATTATGACATTGCACACAATAGATTGGCATTTAACCCCCGTTTCAGTACGATAGTGAGAAGTCAGCAGGAGTAAGAACGCTTTAAACCCGATAATGGCTAAAAATATAAATCTTTTTTTCGATGAAGACGGCTCACCAAGGGCACGTGGCCCTGCGAGTGAAAAGCTATTGATGGCTTTTCTGGAAACGGACATCCAGGGAAGTGATTATATTTGTAATGAGCTCATAAACGACATCACTGCGATCGAGGATGAGTCGGCGGAAAGCCGCGAGTTCAACGGCAACGCGCATTCGGTCACCATCAGCGCCGAGGGTGTAACGATTGAATGCACGGTTATCGACTCAGAAGATGCCGGCGACGGTGCTGAGGCAACCGCAGCTATGACCGTCGATAACACGGCTTCTTCCAACGCACAGAGCACGTCCACTGATAATCCACTGATCTACACTACCGGACTAAAACATTTCAGGGAGGTTCTTGAAGACTGGGAAGCCTTCATACTCGACGACCAAACAATGACCTAATACTGACCAATAAAACACCTAAATACACAAGTACGGTACCCAGTGCCCTTGTCGTATTCGTGATTGCCATGCTCAGGAGCTTTCATGCAACAAACAAACCGAGCCAAACTTTAAAGGAATTTCAATGAGCAACATTCTCGATCTCATTCTGTCATCGGAAAACAAGCCCATGCTGGATGCGCTCTCCAAACAATTTGATTTAACAGAAAACGATACAAAAAAGGCGGTTGAAGGGCTCATCCCTGCCCTGTCAAGAGGCATGAGCAACAATACGTCTTCAGACCAGGGAATGGACTCACTGCTTGATGCATTGCGCACTGGCGAGCACGCCAAGTATATGGACCAACCTACAGCGCTTAGCAGCTCATCAAAAGAGGGCAACGGTATTTTGGGTCATTTACTCGGCAGTAAAGAGGTCAGCCGTGAGGTTGCTGGCCGCGTATCCAAACAATCTGGCATCAGCGGTACATTACTTAAAAAAATGTTGCCCGTTGTTGCCACCATGGTTATGGGGGCTGTTAGCAAAAAAGTTATTGGTGATGTAAGCGGCGGACGTAACGTTAATCGAGCTAGCTCGGGCGGCATTATCGGCATGTTGCTCGACAGCGACAAAGACGGCTCAATCTGGGATGACGTTTTAGGCATGGCAGCAAAAGGGTTGTTGCGCTGAGCATAAATACCACCATACGCAGAGCAAAGCGCGCCGACTTAGGTGCGATAGCATCATTATCGCGACGTGAAATCGAAAACGGTCTGCCCTGGCTTTGGACGCCAGGGCGGCTTGCGCGTTTCCACAAACTATCCAGCACCAATAGCTATATTGCTGAGATCGATGGGCAATTTTGTGGTTTTTCCATTGCAAGCCTTTGCGATGTGCGTGCCCATCTGGTGTTACTGGCGGTCGAACCGACTTTCCGAAATCGAGGTATTGGTAACCAGCTGCTTCAATGGCAGTTACTGTGTGCTCAAAATGCAGGCCTTGCCGACATCAGCCTGGAAGTAAGAGCAGGCAATCCTACAGCGCAACTTTTTTATAAATCAGCCGGCTTTAAACGAATACGTACACTAAAGCGCTACTACTGCGGTGTTGAAGATGCCTTTCGTATGCGCCTTTCTCCCATAAGAGCCACACAGACAGATTTTGGTAGCAGCACACCGGCACGCTGATTCCAACTTTTTGCCTCTCAAACCCTCCAACGAACCCCCCCCGCTCATTTGACTTTCGCCATTTTAGTGTTTGCGCTATCAGCGCAAAGTACGCTTGACCATGCCATTAGCTGCTTTCATCCGAAAACAGGCCACTCAATTAAGGCCGATTTTGCTCAAAGTACGCTGGTAGTGCTAGCATCGCTATTTCAACCTTTAGATGGATTGTGACGGTGACTGTTAAAACACTGATTCTTGATGCTGACAAATGTACCAGCTGCCTGCAATGCGAAATGGCTTGCTCCCTCGAACACGAAGGCTTGTTTGCACCTGCCTTCTCGAGAATAAAAGTTTTTGAATTTGAGCACGGCAAGCGATCGATCCCTTACACCTGCACACAATGCGAAGAAGCCTGGTGTATGCAAGTGTGCCCCACCAAAGCTATCAGTGTTAATGCAGAGTTAGGCACCAAAGTGGTCGACGAAGATTTGTGTGTTGGATGCAAGGTATGCACAATGGCCTGCCCGTTTGGCACCATTAATTACAACACCCGTTCGGGCAAAGTCACCAAATGTAATTTATGCGACGGTGACCCTAAATGTGCCGACGCCTGCCCTACTGATGCAATTACCTATGGAGTAGCAACATGACCTGGCATCAGCGTGTTTTGCGCATCAATCTCACAGAAAACAAGATAGACATCGAGCCTCTTAACATGCAGTGGGCTAATGACTATCTTGGTGGTCGAGGTCTTGGCAGCAAGTACCTTATGGAAGGCATGAATCCGGCAGCAGACGCGTTATCTCCGGAAAACATGCTTATATTCGCTACAGGCCCACTAACTGGCACTATGTGTTCAACCAGTGGTCGTTACGCTGTTGTTACCAAAGGTCCTTTAACCAACGCCATTGCCGCATCCAACTCGGGTGGCAAATTTGGCGCTGAACTTAAATTTGCAGGGTTCGATTTACTGATCGTTGAAGGGCGTGCTGAAAAACCTGTTTATCTTTTAATTCAGGACGATGAGATTTCCATTTGTGATGCAGCCGAATACTGGGGAAAAACTGTTTGGCACACAGAAGAAAGCATAAAAGAGAAACACGCAGACCCACAAATAAAGGTTGCATCAATTGGTGTGTCTGGCGAACAAGGAGTGCGCTACGCTTGCATCGTAAACGATTTACATCGCGCAGCGGGTCGCTCGGGTGTGGGTGCGGTCATGGGTTCCAAAAACTTAAAAGCAGTTGCTGTTCGCGGCACACAGGGTGTACCCGTTCAAGATGCACCGGCGTTTATGAAAGTGGTAAAACATACGCACAAGCTACTTGAAGACAATGCCGGGCGCAAAGACTTAACAAACTATGGCACCAACGCCATGATCGACACCATGAACGCTTTTGGTGGCTTGCCAACCAACAACTTTCAGGAAGTCACCTTTGCCGGTACCGGCAAAGTTAATCCAGCTGCAATGACATCAGCAAACGAAAACGATCATACCAATTTGATTACCAACAAAGCCTGCTTTGGTTGCACCATCGGTTGCGGCAGAATCGCGCACATTGATCAAAATCATTTTTCGATTAAAGAACGCCAGCAATATTGGCATGCATCCGGCGGCCTCGAATACGAGACAGCGTTTGCTTTTGGTCCAGTACTTGGTATCGATGATATAGACGCATTGACCTTTGCCGGATACTTGATGAACGAGCACGGTATGGATCCAATCTCTTTTGGTGTCACACTCGCTGCTGCGATGGAGCTGTACGAACTTGGCATTATCAAACCCGAAGAAACCGACGGCATTAAGCTCAACTTCGGCAACGCTGAAGCACTCACCGTCATGGCAGAAAAAACCGGCCTGCAAGAAGGCTTTGGCAAGATGCTCGGCATGGGATCAAAGCGCCTCTGCGAGCACTATGGCAGACCAGAATTATCCATGTCAGTAAAAGGGCAGGAATTTGCCGGATACGATTCTCGCGCCTTACAAGGCATGGGCTTGGGTTACGCTACCAGTAACCGTGGTGCATGCCACCTTCGGCATGACACGTTTACCGAAGACATGGACGATCAAAGTGGTCAGGGAAAGGCCGAGCCTTGTAAAAGTTCGCAGGATAAAATTGCTATGATCGACTCCACCGGGCTATGCCTGTTTACGGCTTGTGCCTGGGACACCGATGAATGGCAAATGCAAATCAGTGCGGCTTGCGGCGCTGACTGGACAAGCGAACGTTTGATCGTCACCGGCGAACGCATCTGGAATATTGAGCGCTTGTTTAATCTCAAATCGGGACTCACCAAGGCCGACGATACCTTACCGCCACGACTACTGGAAACGCCAGCACCAGCTGGTGTGGCAAAGGGCCGAGTTGCAGAACTTAACATTATGCTACCGGAATATTATGCTTTACGCGGATGGGACAACGAGGGTGTTCCTCAGCAACAAACCCTGGACAGGCTTGGTATTTAGCTAAGATATATCAGCCAGTTGCGCAAACAAGGTTTTGGCCTTTTTGAGACTTTAGCTTTAGTGTGGCTAGGCTTTATTAAGGTTTGGGCGCGGATGCATTGTCAGCGCTTTTGCGAACTGGCTAGTCCGAATAACCATAAATAAGGTGGACATGTTTTAGATGGGCGATGGTATCAAAATAAAATTGATAGCTGGCGGCGCAATGGTGGCTTACCTGCCTGAAGACTATGACAAGGGCAATAGTGTCTGGCCTTGTACACAGGGTGCGAGTGTGCAGGATATTCTCGATCAGCTAGATGTGCCGCCTGACCAGCCACTCATGGTGATACTTAACGACACCATGGTGACCCGTACAAGCTACAGTGAAACCTTATTGAGCGACAGAGATACCTTGTCTTTGATGCCACCCATAACCGCGGGCTAACAAAAGCAGCGCTATCAAAAACACAAACCAGCGATTTAAACCACCAGCATCCGCATCCTGAACAGCAGCCACAGTCTCACTCGCTGTACCCTCTTCACTGGCATCGGTTGGCGTATCGGTCATGTTATCGATATCGACAGTAAACATTTCGTTAGCCGCATCAGAGGGATCAACGCTTTCACCCGATGCGCCAGAATCAACAGTAGCCACATCTGTTTCATCGACTTCGGCTGATAAATCAACATCAACGTCTTCCTCTGTCACGACAACAGGCTCTGGTACTGGCTCCGGTTCTGGTACTGGCTCTCTAACTTCAACAACCAATGACTCCGAATCATTACTGGCATTGGCGTCATTCAGAGCACTAACACTTGCAGGCACAGTAAATAATCCAGCCTGACTAGTGAGTACACTGAATTCAATTAGAACCGAGTCGATGCCTGGCAATGGAGACAGGTCGCATACGATTGGGTCAGTATCCGTACACATTGAAGGCAAGGAGGCTTGCAGCACGTTAAGCTGCGATGGCACAGTGATTGTTAATATTGGCGAAATAGCATCAGCAAAATTCGTGTTGCTGACGGTAAACGCAACATCTGCCGTGTCGCCTGGTGCAAGCTCAACAGTCGATACTGATGCAGAAAGACTCAAGTCTGTCTGAGGAATGTCGCCGCCTGATACCGTTACGGTAGTCGCCGCCAATCCATTGTTAGTTGCATCATCTGGCTCAGTCGCAACAACAGATGCGTCAATTCTTAGATCGCCTTCTACCAGAGGCGTCATGTCAAAAAAGAAGGACTCGTACTCGTTGGGTGCGGTTGGTTCCAGACTTTCTAACGTGCAGTCAAATTCATTATCACGCGCAACACAGTGGTCCTCATCAAAGCTTTCAACAAGCCATTCACCTGGTTTGGGGGACAGTGTCAGGACGATATCCGTTGCAGTGTCAAAGCCATCCAAATTTTCAAGCCTTGCCATCAGTTCAAGGGTTTCACCCTGTTCTACTGTATCGGGTGTTGCGGTGAGCCTGACTCTCATATCGATAAATCCATCCGCACTTTCAATACTACCGTTACGACAATTCACATCGGTCGCATTTACGGGAGAGCAAATGCGCGTGTTATCGCTCTGATCTTTGATCAACGCAAAGCGGTCCATCTCAAAACCGTCTTCACGTGCACTGAACAACACCGTGTGCGGGCCAGCTGTTTCTACATCAAGCCAAATGGATTTTTCGATACCACAACTGCCGTTGCCACCCGCATCTCGCATGGCACTTGACCACCACCAACTTCGTCGGCTCGCCGAACAGAATTGAAGTATTGTTCCTGAAGCAGGAAAGGTGTCATCCAAACCAACATGGATGCCGTTATCTTCGGTGCCTGTGGAGTACGCTCGCACATGCACGTAGTAACGGCCTGGTTCTGGGAAATCAACAAGGTACTCAAGCCTGGGACCAGTGCCCGGAGGGCCCCAAAAGGCCTGTGGCGGGCCGAATACATCTTCGTGCGTGACACGAATGTCGGGCAAGACCTCTAGATACATCTGCCCCGATGCCTGATCCGAGTGATTGCCATCTGGATCTTCTTCGATTGCCGGAGTTGTGGGATCAGTTAAAACCCAACGCTCGTCTTTGCTGACGAATGATTCTGCTTCAACACCGATGTAAATGTAATCTGAAGTTTGGATGGTCTGCGCCACAGCCGAAGGAGCCCAGATAAATGCGCTAACCAGCCCAAGGCAGATCAAAGCCCTTGCCGATACCGAGTTAATGAACATGCTTCATTTAATCCCTTGTAAATTTTGCACGCACGAGCCTTTGGCCGCCTGCTACTCAATGGTTATCGGCCAGCTCAGGAAAGTCTGTGGAACACAAGATATGACAAAGTCCAAGATTTACCGGCCAATGCGCTGCTGATACTGTTGTCTTTGTGAATAGCGTCAAAAAATGCCGTACACGATTGATTTTGCTTGAGCGAGCCGGCTCCGCTGTATTGGACTCCCAGTACGATTAACCGCCTGCGCACCACTTCGCATTTTATTCACAGACAGTGACAACACTTCAAAATCTGGTTAAATCTGCGTAACAGCACAAGGCGAAAGTGGGTACTTGCTTTACACTGAAGAACTTCATGAGGATAACCACGTTCGGGTGAGTTAATGAGCACATTACACGTCCATATTTTGATGCTTGCGCTAGGGTTGCTTGCTTTTCTCTTTATTGCTGGCACAGGCCGTCGCAAAAAATACTATCCCGAAAAGCGCAAAACCGACACTGGAAAATACGTACTGGGAATAGTGGCCGGCTTGATCATTGCCGTTGCGCCCTTCAGCAAACTGTGGCGTGCACAGAGCGATAGCGTCGAACTGCTGATCCAGAGCCTGCTGGTAGCCGCTGTCGGACTACTTGTATTACTGCTTATAGCGCTCGCTTGTTCAGCTTTCGCAAGTTTTAATCAGTCGCGAAGTAGAAAATCTGAACCAAAAGCAGAGAAAGAAGTAGCAGATATCGCAGCAGTAAATGAAAAAGCCGCGAAGGAAAAAATGGCTGCCACCAAGCCTATCCTTATTAATGCAGATAGCGATCAAACTCTCCCGAATAGCGCAGCTGCGGCTGTAACGGTCGATAAAAGCGTATCGCGTGCAGATTTTTCCAAGACAGACAGGCCTGATATGAGTCAAGCGGCAACTCAGGGAATCATGGCAAATAGCAACACATCAGCAAAACATGATTCAAAAACAAATGGCTCTACTCAAACACCTGCATCTCAAACACCCGCAGCTCAAAATCCTGCTAATCGAATGCCTGATGAGACGAAAGCTGCCAGCGAAGCAAAATCCCGCCAAGTAACGGCTGGTGCGGCACAAAAAGCAGATAGTCACGCTGCAAAGACAAAATCTTTGCATATTAGGGATGCAAAACATGGGGATAACGCCAAGCCTGCATCCTTAGCTAGCAAAGTAGCCAGTAAAGACGCTGGCAAAGACAGCAGTGCTACCAAAACAGTGAGATTAAAATCTGCCGCTGTCACCGAAAAAACCACCACTGTCGAGCCTACAAGCGAGCACAAACAAGCGGGTGCTAAAGGCGGGAAACCGGCCATTGCAGCCGTGCCTCAAGCCCACAATATTAGCGGAATCAATCAAAAAACGGGCCTGGCTTCGGCAGCTAACGATAAGGGAAAAGCCAGTCATAAACCTCACACCCAGAGTAAGGTGACTTCGACTGCCGAAAAGCCCACACAAGATTCTGCTTTTTCAGTACCTGATGATGATCTTGATCTTTCGGATTCACAAAAACTCTTTACCAAGATGCGCGAAGAATCCAGTGAAGAATTAAAGCTACCTGAAGATCAAACCTGGCTCAAGGATGCAGCAAAGAAAGACTCTGCTACCTTTAACGACGCTAAGGTAGCCTCACAGGAAGATCTGTTGATCGCAGAACGAGCGCCGGCCAACGACAAAGCAAAACAAAGCCAGGTTTCGGCGGTCATCGAAGATGCTGAGTTCGTCGAATCTGAACCAGACAGTGTGAACACTGTCACTGACGATGCTCTGGACTTCGGCAACGATTTAACTGGTGAATACGCGCACCCTACCGCCAGCAAAAAGCCAGCATCTATTCCAGGTTCGCTGGACGAAGCCTTGTTAGAGGCTAAAAAGAGCGCCGGTAGTTTGCAGGGATCGATGGACGAGCTTGAAAGTGGCTTACTGCAACTCGAAGAATTGCGAAAATTGACCATTGCTGACCAGAAACTCAACCAGGAATCGAGCGATTTACTGCTGGAGCAAAAACAAAGTTTGATTGAATCAGAAGACTCGGCAAGAAAAGCTGCTGAGTCAGTCATTGCGGCACAAAGTGTATTAATTGATAAAGCGCGCACACAGCAAGAACTGATTGCCAAAATGCTCAAACGCGAGCGCGAGCGCCTGGCTTCTCAAGAATCAGAAATTTCGCGTAGTCGGGAAATGGCGCGCAAGGCCGCCCTGCTTGCCAGGCGCGCAGCCGTTTCGCAACAGGAAATCAGAAATGTTGCAAAACGAGAACAACTCGCACGAATCAAAAGTCAGGAATCTACCCGTAAGGCCGTAAACATTGCCAGAACTGCAATAGACGCACTGGCAAAGGAAGAGCGTAAACGGGGTGACTTAACCCACTGAGCTAGTCAAAAATACAGCATTGAATGGGTCGGGAATGGGTCTGTTTAACCCTTTTTACTGGAAGAAGCCTGTTTTCACTCTCCAACTTAGCAATATAGTGCGTTGATCGAGTGTTTTAACAAAGTCGACGGGAACATCTAGCCTTTGTTGAGTGTCGTAGAAATAGTCGTACAATATCCTTACAAAAAGTACCAATATTTTCACCATTTTGGGAGAACGTCATGATCGATAAAAAACGCCGCCAAGTCGTTAGTGCAATGGGTGCAAGCGTTGTAGCAGTGCCGGTCGCTGCCCTTGTAACATCACTGCCCAGTCACGCAGACAGCATGGTTGATCCGACATCGGCTCAGGCTTCAGCACTACAGTATATTGAAGTGTCTGAAAAAGCTGACGCTGTTTGTAGCGGATGTAGCCTGTATCAAGGCGACGCTGGTTCTGAAGCGGGTCCGTGCCCTTTGTTTCCGGGAAGCAAAGTAGCTGCTGCTGGTTGGTGTAGCGCTTTTAATCCGAAAGCTTAAGCATAGAAACCCTGGAAGTCTCGCGACAGTTCACTAGCCTGATATTTGAATGGGTTGATTTTGGGTTAGCGAGATATCTGGATAAAGTGGCATTTGGATAGCGTGTTTTAGACAGATATCCAGACAACGCGATATTCAGAAAAAAACAAAAGGCCGATGCTGCCAAACAGCATTGGCCTTTTTTCGTATTAACTAATGCGCTTTTAACTGTCTGTCTTGGTAGCACCACCAACTGAATCAGGATCAATCCCCATCCCTTTTGCTCGCGTGGCCCACTGCTTTCGAGCCAGGGCTTGCATATCCACAGTGTGGTCCATCTCATCCACGATTTCCAGACCGAGCAACGTTTCGAGCACATCCTCCATGGTGACTATGCCCGACATGCCGCCGAACTCGTCAACAACAAGCGCGATATGTTCTCGTTTCTCTGTAAATTCATTAAACAGTTGTGGGATAGGCTTGGTCTGATTAACGACAATAATGTCACGGCGTATTTCTGCCAGCGTGGTTTTCGGCGAGTTATCGTTTGAAGGTTCTAACTGTGCAACCACGGCCGTGAGCATGTCATCTTTTAATACATAGCCGGAAATCTGGTCCTTCGATTCCTCGTAAACCGGGATGCGCGAAAAACGTAAATCAGGGTTTGCCTGATAAAATTCCCTTGCGCTCATGCCCTGAGCTGCAGCCAATACAACAGTGCGAGGCGTCATGACATCTTTCGCACTCAGACTGTCAAATTTAAAAAAACTACGCAACAAGTTAGACTCACCTTCGTCAAACACACCCTCTTTACTACCAAGCTCTGCCATTGCAGTAAAATCTGCACGGCTTAGTACGCTGGCCTTCTTGTCTTTCTTCAGAGCTTTGGTGATGATCTGGCTGATATAGACGAGCGGTGCCAAAACCTTCATGATCAGTTTCAGCGATTTAACCGTAAACCCTGCCAGCTCTTTCCAATAATTAGCACCGATGGTTTTTGGAATAATTTCGGACAAGAGCAAAATGGCCAAAGTCATAACAACCGGTACCACTGCTGTCGAGATGATAGAGGCGCCCCAGATCGCTGTAGCCTGCGCACCCACACCAATAGCACCAACCGTATGTGCAATCGTATTTAACGTTAAGATAGCTGCCAATGGCCGATCGATATTGGCCTTGAACTCTTCAATGTTTCTGCCAAGCTCACTGCCTTCCTGCATTTTTATGGCGGCAAAGGACGGGGTGATACTTAGCAGTACCGCTTCCCAGATGGAACACAGGAAAGAGAAAATAATTGATACCAGAAAAAATATGATCAGTAATGTATACATGGTGATTCGCCTTACCCAAGCTGTTTGTTATCGGGCTTTATCCACCTATCTTATCCCGTTAAGCCAATAACAGGCGCGCAATGACTCCTGATCGACACAATTTTTGGTTTCTTCCGCTTGGTGGATGCGGCGAAATTGGTATGAACATGAATCTCTACGGACATGATGATAGTTGGCTGATGGTCGATTGTGGGGTAACGTTTCGTGACGCTGACGGCACCAACCGTAGCGGGTTTCATGTGCAAATGGCAGACCCGGAATTTATCGTTAGCAAACGGGACCAGCTATCAGGCTTGCTGCTAACACATGCTCATGAAGATCATATCGGCGCAGTGCCGCACATATGGCCAAAACTGCAATGCCCTGTTTATGCTGGTGCGTTTACTGCTGAGATGTTGCGACGCAAGCTCGTTGAGCATAACCTGGAACACAAGGTGCCCATCCGCATTGTTGAGCCCGGTGACAGGTTAGATATAGGGCCGTTCGATGTGGAATGGATACCCTGCACGCATTCCATCCCCGACCCTTTTGGTCTGGTGTTACGCACCCCCGCCGGCAGTATTTTTCATACTGCCGATTGGAAGCTCGACAAAGCACCGCTGGTTGGCCATAGCTATAGCGAAGACGTTTATCGCGCTATAGGCCAGTCAGGCATCGATGCAATGGTCTGTGATTCCACTTGCGCCAATATAGCGGGGCACTCTCGCTCAGAAGCCACTCTATACCGCGGATTGCTGCAGCATGTTGAGAATGCCAGGGGACGCGTCGTTGTAGCCTGCTTTGGCAGTAACATCGCGCGCCTTAAAACACTGGCAGATACCGCTACGGCAACCGGGCGACACCTTGGTTTGCTCGGTCGGTCACTGATTAACACTGTGTCTGCCGCACGTAGCGCCGGTCTTTGGGATCATCACGAAACACTCGTAGAATCTGGACACCTCGGTTATCTGCCGGCACAGACGCTGTTACTGGTTGCTACAGGCAGTCAAGGCGAACCGCGCACAGCACTGCATCGGCTTAGTACGGAATCATTTCGAGATTTATCACTCAGCGCAGGTGATCTGGTTATTTTTAGCGCACGCGCCATTCCTGGCAATGAAGATGCGATTGCCGCTCAAATCGCTCGACTTGAAGCCATGCAGGTAAAAGTCATAACGCCGGAGACATCAGGCGTCCCCATACACGCCTCTGGCCATCCGGCAGCCGACGAGTTAGCCATGCTTTATAAATGGATACAACCACGCTTGCTCATACCTGTACACGGTGAGCAGGAGCACATGCAAGCTCAAACGCAGCTAGCAAAATCACTGGGAATTGAGAGACAGCTTTGCGGTGTAAACGGTGATTTATTCAACCTTGCTCCCTCACCTTCAATTCGGAGGAACGTGGTGAATGCAGGCAGACTGGGTGTCAATAACAAAGGCCTTAACAAAATAACCGGCTAAAGCCTGGTACATTGATCTGATCTACATCAGAGCCAATTAAAAGCACCAGCACCTCTTAACTTAGATCAGTTTCATTAAGATCAGCGTCATTAAGCTGACTCAACATTACGAGTGGTGTCTGCACGATTTGCGTCATTGCTGGCTGCTTGCTTCTTATGTGTTTGTATAGTTGAACCGTGATGTTTATTGTCGGGTTTGTTCGAACAAGCCGCTTGCGATTTAACGCTATTCTTAAGCGCTGAATTCTGGCTTAAGCCAAGCTGGGCAGCTGTTATCTCTGGCGTGCTGATGGCGATCCCCGGCGCTCCATCCCGCCGCTTCTCACCTTGCCATTGAAGTTCATAACCAACTCTGCGTAACCGTTTGAGACACCAACCTGTTTCGTTTCTGTGCAGTTCCATTTTTTTTCGGACACGGCAAGCAGCTGTATCGATACGCCGAGCATCCATACTGGACGGCAGCGACCAGACAGACGTCATGAGCTCCGCATTAACAACAACACGATGTCGGTTTGAAAACAAGTAGTATGCAAATTCGTATTCTTTGGGGCTTAGATTTAAAACCTTGCCATCGAGCATGACTGTGCGTCGCTCTAGATTAAATGTAAAGGGCTCTACACAAAGCTCCCTTTGCGCCTGAAGCGTATGGTGCCGGAGCGAAGCTTTAAGCCGGGCTTGTATTATCGCATCTGACTCGTTTAACAGGATGAAATGATGTGCTCCAGATTCGAGAGCTTTGACCACTGTTTGTTCGTTATTGCAATCAGAGAGAACAACCATTCTGTTTACGCCAATTTTTTTTGGAATTTTTGGGTACTGTGCTGCTGTGGACCGTCTGTGCAAAATGACTACGGCATTAACTTGTTCACCCGTATTCTCAAAGGACGATACATCGTTGAAAGCGAGAACCTGACTTGAAACACTAGCAAGCTGATGTTGCAAAAAGCGGTGGTCATGAGAGCAGTCTGCAATAACTGCAACGGCCTTTTTTTCCATTGATTCCATCCAACGTCCCCTTTAATCTATTCGCTGCCTTCAATCAATCTGGAAATCAGAATGGCTCGTTAAATCTGAGATTGAGTCGATCAAATACTTCGATCAATATAACCCTCAATTTTTTAAACAGCAAATGGTATTTATATTTTTTTAAGTCGTACGGGCTGTAATGATTTGCGGGTGCGTCTAAATCAAGTTGTTAGATTAGAATCAAGCAAAAAATTTAGCGAACCCAAGATGATGTAATGATGAACAGTCTGCATTTTACTGCTATATATAAAGCCAAAACATGAGTTTGTTTTAACCATCTTCAGTTTTAAATCAGCTTCGTATTATCTTACAACCTACGTTATGAAACTACGTTACGGGTAACTACAAGAAAGTAATGCTACGTTTTTTAACCTGTGGTGCAGTTTAAGCTTATTCACGCTAGGAGCATGCAAGGTATCTTTAGTCACAATAGTTTGAATACTAAAAAAGACTCCACACAACATTTTATCTGCGTGAACAGTAGATTAGACGCGACAATTGTATTTGCCTGCAAGAAGCGAGACACTGGCAAAATATTTTTCATGCGTTTTTATTTTCATGAAAAAATATATATCAGCCTTATAATTGACCAATATTCAATCACCCTATGAATCGAGCAAAGCGTTTTTATTACAGACAGAAGATGATTGTCAACAAATAGCCAATAACGGACTTGTAGTGCGACGGTAGGGTTAGAAATAACTGTTCACCAGACAAATCAAACTGTCATGTTTTTGCGTTTGCGTTTTTTATGTTTCGCGCCGGTACGATCTGAAGAGGAACGATTCGCATCGCTGCCTTTCTTTTTGTTTTTCTTTGGACGTTTTGACAAAGAATTTTTAGCCGGACCATTTGGTGTCTTACGATCCGGGGTACCAAACGGTTCACCGTTACCCGGCTTAACACGACTAATACGCAGTGGCTCACCGCATACACGTGTCTTTTTCAAATCTTTGAATATGGCCTTTGGCATACCTTCAGGTAAGTCGATCAGGCTAAAGTTTCCTTGAATACTGATACGACCAATGTATTGGCTTTCAATACCAGCCTCATTGGCAATTGCCCCAACAATCTTGCCTGGTTCTGCACCATGTTCTTGACCAACTTCGAGTCTAAAGCGTTCCATATTTGGTTCAAGCGCTGGCATACGGACTGGTGTTTGTGCTGATGCTGTCGATGCTGTGTCGAGCGCTTTCTTTGATGCAATGCGCTCATCTCTGTGCAGCTGCGCAATGTCTTCGTGCTGTGTCTGGCGTGCCGAGGTATGGCGGTTGGCGTTCTCCGAAGACGCATTTGCTTTAGGCCTGCGGCGTGGCGGCACATTTTTTTCTGAATGGGGGTTTTCTAAAACAGGAGAATCAGAGAAACGCGATGGCGACAAGGCTTGATTACTGGCCCTGGCTGTTTTGGAGTGTGTCGATACTGAATTCTGCGTGCTTTGCTGAAGCAAATAAGCCAGTGCCGCCGCAACATCTGCGCCACGCACTTCATTCTCGCCCAAGTATTGTTCTATTACAGATTTGTGCACAGAGAGATCCACTTCTTGCAATGTGCTGCTTATACGCTTGGTCAGACGCAGAGTTCTTTGCTCATTGATATCGTTTTGCGTTGGTAACTGCAGTTTTTCTATTGAGTGCCCAACCGCTTTTTCTATTAATGCGAGCATGCGTCGTTCACGCGGTGCAACAAACAGTACCGCTTGTCCTGAACGGCCAGCACGCCCGGTTCGACCGATACGGTGCACGTATGACTCAGTGTCGTAAGGTATATCGTAGTTGATCACGTGGCTGATACGATCAACATCCAGACCTCGCGCAGCAACATCGGTTGCCACTAGAATATCCAGCTGTCCGCTGCGCAGGCGATTAACCGTTTGCTCGCGTTGCTTTTGAGGAATCTCGCCATTGAGCGCTGCACTTCGCATCCCGCGAGCAGCGAGTTTATCGGCTAATTCTGACGTCGCTACTTTAGTGCGCACAAAAACAATAACGCCTTCTGCATCTTCAGCCTCAAGGATACGCGTTAGCGCATCGAGCTTGTGCACACCCTGTACCGGCCAGAAGCGCTGCCGAACCGTTGCCGCGGCGCGGCTCTTACTTTTAACTTCGACAGTGACAGGATCATTGAGGTGTTTTGCTGCAATGCGTTTAATAGGTGTTGGCATGGTTGCAGAGAACAGCGCGATCTGCCGATTCTTTGGCGTCTGATCCAGTATCCATTGCACATCGTCTATAAAACCCATACGCAACATTTCATCGGCTTCATCCAGTACCAGTAAACGCAAGTGCTCAAGGCTCAATACCCCACGCCGAATATGATCCATCAATCGCCCAGGTGTACTGACAATAACCTGCACGCCACGCTTTATCGCTGAAACCTGAATTCGATAATCCTGCCCGCCATAAACAGGCAACACAGAAAACCTTTTCATGTGGCCTGCGTAAGTCTGAAATGCTTCGGCAACTTGGATGGATAGCTCGCGAGTGGGAGTTAATACCAACACCTGAGGCACCTTGCTGGTTTCATCGAGTCGTGTTAGTGCAGGCAGCGCAAAGGCAGCCGTTTTACC
This sequence comes from uncultured Granulosicoccaceae bacterium, assembly GCA_938038175.1. Classification (GTDB taxonomy): domain Bacteria; phylum Pseudomonadota; class Gammaproteobacteria; order Granulosicoccales; family Granulosicoccaceae; genus Granulosicoccus. Next base: position 21,040 of record CALHRQ010000099.1, read on the forward strand.
CGTTCCGGTCTGGGCCTGACCGACAATATCTCGCCCTTCAAGCAGCAAAGGAATGGTCTGCGCCTGGATCGGCGACGGTGCTTCGTAGCCAATGCCATTGAGTTGCGACAGTAGGTGCTCGGGCAAGCCAAGTTGCTCAAACGTCAGATTATCTGACGCAGGGGTAGTTGATACCGGGTTCATATTTGAAGACGTGCTCTGACGGAGTAATAGCGGGCGTGGCGGCCTTTGGTACCACCATGGGAGACACTATAACCAGAAATCAGCGCAATGTCTGTGTGCAGTACGCATAACGGCAGGACAATATCCTGTGCTGGTGTGACATGGGCACAACACAGCTAAAGCCTGAGAGCAAGTTTTTGCCAGGCTGGCTAGCGAAAGAGCATGACAGGCACTTTGCAAGACGCCAGCATCTGCGCAGTAGTAGAGCCTATGATGAGATTTCTGATGCGAGAGTGCCCATAAGCCCCCATGATCAACATATCGAAGCTCTCTTTTTCAACGGTTTCAGTAATAACGCTGTCGGCCTGCCCCGGCTGTGACCTTGATTGCGCATTGACACCGGCCTCGAGCAACACCTGCACAGCGCCATCGAGCCGCTGATTGCCAGCCGAAGTCGCGTTACCAATTTGCAGTACCAGGCAATCAAGCCCCGAAAAAACCGGACTCGCAGCCAGATGCTCAATCGCTTTCATGGCACTGGCACCACCATCAAACGCAACCAATAGCTTGTTTATGGGTTTGAAGGCACGCGCTGCAACCAGCACGGGTTTGTTGGTCGATCTGACAACGCGCTCCAGATTAGACCCCAGATGTTCCATATCAAAATTGGACGCCACCCCTCGCTTGCCAATGGCTATCAGGTCAGTACTTTCACTAAACTCAAGCAAGGTTTCCAGTAACTCACCATTACGCAAACTGGTGGACACATTTTTAGCGCCAAGCGCTTCAGCGCGCCGTTTTCCATCTTCGAGAATAGCCCTGCCACGCTTGTTACTCAGACGCGCCTTTTGACCATCCAACTCAGCCAGCTCTTCAAGCAAGGCGGTGCGAGCACCCAGACCAATGCTTCCGCTGAGATCAGCATTATCACCAACACCCTCGCGACGGCCAAGCACATGTAAGAGCATCAACGAGGCATCTTCGCGTGTGGCAAACCATGCCGCATGGTCGCATACGCTCTCCGAGTACCTGGAGCCGTCTACCAGCGCTGTTATTTTCTTCATGATCAATGATCCAGCAAGCGTTCTAGTGCGCCCGGTTTATCGTGTTCACCTAATTTATCAACGATGGTTTCACTGGCTTCATTAAGCCCGATGATGTCCACCTCTGCGCCTTCGCGCCTGAATTTCAACACTACCATGTCGAGTGCGGTCACACTGGAGATATCCCAGATGTGCGCCTGTCCGACATCGATGATCACCTTATCAAGCGATTCTTTAAAATTAAACGATGCATTGAAATCATTAACCGATGCAAAGAACAGCTGACCTTCCACAACATACGTTCGCTGGGTGCCATCGGCCGTAACAACGGAGGTCACGCGGAACAGTTGAGATATCTTCCAGGCAAAGGAAATACCTGAAAACAAGACACCCACCAAGACACCAATAGCCAGATTGTGCGTAGTGACCACGACAATAACGGTCGCCAACATGACAATGGATGAACTGCGCGGATGTTCTTTTAGATGGCGTATGGACGACCAGCTAAAGGTACCGATGGATACCATGATCATGATAGCGACCAGCGCCGCCATGGGAATTTGTTTGACCCAATCTCCCAGAAACACGATCATGATCAACAGAAAAATACCTGCACAAAATGTTGACAAGCGCCCTCGCCCACCAGACTTCACATTAATGATTGATTGGCCAATCATGGCGCAACCCGCCATACCACCAATGAAGCCTGTTGCGGTGTTGGCAATACCCTGACCGATACATTCTCGGTTTTTATCACTGCGAGTGTCGGTCAGCTCATCGACGATTGATGCGGTCATTAATGATTCAAGCAAACCGACTGCCGCCACTGCCGCAGAGTAAGGCAGGATGATCATCAAGGTTTCAAGATTGAACGGAATTTGTGGGATTAAAAACACCGGCAAGGTTGATGGTAACTCGCCCATATCGCCCACTGTGCGCAGATCCAGACCAAGAACAATCGTGATCAGCGTTAAAACAATGATGCAAACCAAAGGCGATGGAACTGCGTTAGTCACACGTGGTAATAAATAAATTATGGCAAGGCCTGCTGCAATCATCACATAGGTCAGCGGCGGTACACCAACCAGTTCTGGCAACTGCGCCAGAAAAATCAGTATAGCCAGCGCATTCACAAAACCTGTCATAACAGAGCGTGATACAAATCGCATCACAAAACCCAGCTTTAAAAGCCCGGCAATAATCTGTAACACACCGGCTAATACGGTTGCAGCTAGCAGGTATTCCAGACCATGCTCTTTAACCAGCGTAACCATTAACACGGCGGTAGCCGCTGTGGCGGCGGAAATCATGCCCGGGCGACCACCAGTTATCGCCACAATAACGGCTATGGAAAACGAGGCATACAGCCCGACCTTAGGGTCAACGCCTGCAATAATCGAGAATGCGATCGCCTCTGGTATCAACGCCAGCGCCACAACCAAGCCGGCCAATAGATCAGCGCGCACATTGCCAAACCACTCATAGCGCAAGCGTTCCAGTATTTCAGCTCTCAACGGCTTTCTCCTTTATAAGCCAATGGGCTAATTCGCTTTGGGCTTATAGGTGGCTGATGGGCAGCTGTGCGGGCAGGCGTGCGTGCAGGCATGGGGGCAGGCTTATAAGCATCAGCTTGCGTCTTTCCAGGCCATTGCGCACCGCAACAGTCAGTCAAACCCTGTCCAGAGTAGGTTTTATGCGTATTCAAAATTAGTGGTCTTGTATCTTGCGCAACTGAAGAAGCTATGCGTAAACCGCGCCAGTCGGATAAATGGTAAGGAGACGGAAGGTTAACCAGCGGCCAAACGCCCATAACCTGTATATCGAAAGTCTAGCAGCCAGCCTTGTAGTGTCATGAGGCGCTCGCGCTCAAGTGTTGTTCCCTTGCTGAATAGCGGAGGCAAAGGATGCTGCTGATGTTGCAATAGCTAAGACGGCAGGATCTTGTTTATCTCGACTATCTTGTTTAATAGCATCAATCTAAAGAACTAATTAAGTACATTTATTTAATACTTTTTGGCTTATTATATTGCATTTTTTCTTATTTAGTTGCCTTCAACGGACTCTTCGCCGATTCTACACACACCCTTTAACAACACTTAAATGGAGAAGAGGCAATGAAGAATTGGATACGAAGTACCTGCGCAGCAATGACCCTAGGCATCGCACTCACAGCTGGCATGAGCACAACGAATGATGCCCAGGCCGCAGGCTTGCTGGAGCCGATTGGCGGCGCCGGGTCTGCATTGAGCATCCGCACCCACAAAGTTGCTGTGAAGATAGAGGACGGCTATGCCATTACGCAGGTTGATCAGGTTTTCAAAAACCCGTCTAGCCGCGATATGGAAGCCACCTACCGCTTTCCAGTACCCGACAAGGGCGCAGTTTCTGAATTCACCGTATGGATTGATGGCAAACCCGTTATCGGTGAGGTGCTTGAAAAAAAACAGGCACAGCAGGTTTACGATGAAGAGAAAGCTGCCGGTCGCGAAACCGGTATAGCAACAAAGAACAAGCACTACAGTTTCGAAATGCGTGTCTCACCTGTTCGTGCTGGCCAGGATACACGCGTGCGATTGGTGTACATGCAACCAGTGGATATTGATACAGGGATCGGCCGTTATGTTTATCCATTGGAAGACGGGAAGACTGACGACGCAGCGGTCTCATTCTGGACCGAGAACACATCGGTCGAAGAAAACTTCGCGTTCAATTTAGACCTGCGTTCGTCCTACCCTGTCACAGGTGCACGTGTACCTGCGCACCCACAAGCTGGCATTGTCCAACTGAACGATAAAGAGTGGCAAGTCAGAATGGCGAGTGGTGCGGGTGCCAGCGCGGTGGCTCAAAGCAGCGTTTCAGCCGCACCATTAACAAACGCTGAAATCGCAAGATTAGAAAAACTGCACAGCAATCACGGCAATGCAGCATCACTTGATAAAGATATTGTTGTGTACTGGCGCCTTGCACCTGACTTACCCGGCTCAGTTGATCTTGTAACCTTTAAACAACCTGGTGAACAGAAAGGCACGTTTATGATGACCTTAACACCAGGCGATGATCTTGCCCCTATTACAGAGGGCCGAGATTGGATGTTTGTACTGGATACATCAGGTTCCATGCAAGGCCAGTTTGCGACATTAACCGCTGGTGTTCAGCAGGCATTAGGCACACTTGCTAATAAAGACCGATTTAGGATTGTGCGCTTTAGTAACGATGCGAGCGAAATAACAAGAGATTGGGTTGATGCAAGTGAGGCCAATGTACGTTACTGGAGTAATCAGTTAGCAGGTACACAAGTTGGCGGTGGAACCAACTTGTTTGCCGGCACAAAGGCCGGGCTTAAGGCACTCGACAATGACAGAACCAGCGCTATTGTTTTGGTCACTGATGGTGTGGCCAATGTTGGCACAACCGAAAAGAAATACTTTTTAGAGCTAATGAAAAAATACGATGTACGCTTATTTACAGCCGTTATGGGAAATGGTGCTAATCGTCCCTTGCTTGAAGCCATGACAGAAGTATCCAATGGATTTTCTATCAGCGTCTCCAATAGCGATGACATCGTGGGTAAGCTAATTGAATTCACGAGTAAAGCCACCCATGAGGCAATGCACGGCATTAAATTAAAAATCAATGGCGTTAAAACCACTGACCTGACACCCGAGGTTACCACTACACTTTATCGTGGTGAACAGCTCACTGTATTCGGCCACTATTGGGGTACAGGTGATGCAACCGTATCATTAACAGGCAAAGTATCTGGTGAGAAGAAACAGTATCAGACTACGTTTCAATTTCCCGATATCAACGAACGTAACCCCGAACTTGAACGATTGTGGGCCTACGCGAAAACGCAGGATTTACAAAATATGATTGACTACCTTGGCGATGACAGTGAATTTAAGTCAGCCATAGTCGATGTAGCCCTGGAGCATAGCCTGGTTACAGATTACACCTCAATGGTTGTGATAAGAGATGAACAATTTGATGCACGCGGAATAGAACGTCTTAACAAGCAACGCCGCGCAACAGAAACCGCAGCGGCTTCTGCCAGAGCATCACAAGGTGTACAAACAACAAGAGTGGATCAACACCAGCCAGCGTTCAGTGCACCAAGAGCGTCTCATGGCTCAAATAGTAGTGGCGGCGGTAATGGTGGCGGTGCAATGACCTGGGAAATTATGTTGTTGGTACTGTTTTTAGTTGGTGGCTATATTCGCGCATTCAGTAAAGCACGTGCTTCATAGAACGAATGCTTAATAGCTGTATTGGGCACCGACAAGCAAAACGAAACTCATCCGCTCGGACCTGTGCGGATGAGTATTTTACGGTTCTGTAAAAGCCAGTGGTGACAAATCACAAAAAACTCACGTGAGTTTTACAACACCAAAATTGATCAAAAACTATTCATAAAAACTCACGTGAGTTTCTAAGCACCACTACCAGCCCAAATATTACTCTCGATGAAACTATTTAAGCTTTATCACAATCAGAATTGTTGAAAAACGCTCCAAAAAAACTCACGTGAGTTTTCTATCCCGAACTAGAATAAATTGCACACTAATTAAGCGATACACAAACAACCCCATCATTATTCCCATCCAACCGATGCGGATCACCTGGCCCATTAGCTTCAAAAAAGCGTTGAGCATCTGCCTGACTTGTAAAGTCACCGCAATCCACGTCGCCATCACCATCAAGATCAAGTTCTGCGAGAGTTGGAACCCTCGCCTCGGATTCATCTGCCACAGGCTCATCTAACATTGGCACATCTGCCGTCGTCTCAATGGTCGCCTCTTCAGATATTGTATTGGCATCTGTAGACAGAACGACATATCGACAGTTTGCGTTGGCAAGATTGAACGGTTCTGCATCAAATTCGTTTAGCGAATCAAGCTTGAACCAGACACCTTCATCTTGTGCTGCTTCTCCTGATCGTATGATGTCGAGATCATTGAAAAATACCGAGGCAACATCGAGAATGACATTTCCGCGTTTCGCCTCAAAACCACAATCTGCTCTTTCAATGGCAAAGGGTGAGTTATTAGTGAGCCTGACTACAACAGAGGGGCTTCCTAGTGAACTAGAGTAGTTGGCGAATTCAACGATAACCGGCCCGTTAACGATGTCGCGTCGATCACGATTGCCCTCACGCCACTCGCACTGGATACTTATTTTATCCACACTCGAAAAACTGGACAAACCAAACCAGATGCCAGCGTCCATTGCGCTCTCACCTGCATCGATCGGATTGTCATCAGCAAAATGCGTGTAGGTACTATCTATGATCTCATTATCTTTGAGCGCTTTGATTTCACAGCTTGAATAAGTTATGGCACCTGCTGAATGGTTATCTATACGCAATTCAATGAAAGGGTTTTCGGTAAAAATGAATCCAAACTCGACAACATTGATACTGACGCCTGCAAGCGCGCTGGAACTCTCGATCTCGATTCCTCTAACCAGACTGAGGCCGACGACAGCGGACGGCAATTGTATTACCTCGCTTGGTGGCACTATTTCAGTTGACGAAGCCATAACCGTGGCAGGCAATGGTTCGTTAGTTGTTAAAGAACCAGGAAGTACATCAATAGGCATTTCATCCATCGGCACTTCAGTGCTTGTAACGTCTTGTGATGCTAATGGATTGGCACCGCCATTATCTGTAACGGCACTGTCTTGAAACATGGTACCAGCAAACATAGCATCAGAAACCACGGCATCAGAAACCACGGCTTCTAAAACGGCACTATCTTCTACGATTTGGCCAGCCTCTTCTTCAACACCACTTTCAGCACAGGCACAGAGACCCAATACCGCTATAACGACAACCAAACGAACAGCGATTGATCTGACGGTTACCCACTGAGATATGGCTAAGCATGCTACTGACAAACGAAGCGCTATTAAAAGTGCTATGGGAAGTTTTATAAGGTGGAACGCGAACCGCATGACCTCTCCTTGGATAATGTATATGCCAATTCCATTTTGTAAACTTTCAACTAACATGACCATTTCTTGAGATAGCATGTTAGTTGATATAGCGTACCGCTTTTTTTTTAATCATGCTGAGCTAACCGATACAACACTGTGAGTGGTATTGATCATTGAAACTGGATAAAAAGCTTTATAAAAAGCAGTATGATATGAATAGTGCAGCCGGTCGTTTTCATCCCTGACCAACTTCAA
>CALHRQ010000100.1 GCA_938038175.1 uncultured Granulosicoccaceae bacterium
CATATGTTGCCTTATAGCAATAGAATTCGCGATGCCCGGTTTACCTTTTTAGGGAATCAATACACTTTAACAAATGCGGCCAAGCATGCCATTCATGGTGCGCTTAGGGATAAGCCCTGGCAGGTATTGGAAAAAACGGCAGACAGGCTTGAATGCCACTTCAGCAGTGAGCAGCACATTAACAATGAACTGCAAAAATACAGTGAACTCAAAAATGACATCAACTGGCCCTGGCCAATGCAGGCGAACATAGAATACTGGCTTGATGAGCATTTGCTGTGCAGTAAAATAACACTCACGAACAGCGGCGAAAGTGTAATGCCCGCTGGTATGGGATGGCACCCTTATTTCTGCAGAACGATCGAAGGCGCAACACCGGAACTAACATTACCCGTATCGGCTGTCTATCCCACCACTGATGGTGATTGTCTGCCTACTGGACCAGCTGAGACCTTGCCAGCGTTTCTCGATTTTAGACGCACACGCAAGCTGGATCCATCAATCCGTATTGATCACTGCCTGGCAGGCTTTAGTGGTAAGGCCACTATAGCCTGGCCGAAAGCTGGGATTAGTTTGCAAATGCTGGCCTCTGAACACTGCCAACATGCAGTTTTGTTTAACCCCGACAAGCCGTTTTTTGCACTTGAGCCTGTCACCAATGCTAATGATGCGTTCAATCTGGCTGATCAGGGCATTGCTGCAGGCGCACAAACGCTGGCTCCAGGAGAATCTTTAAGTGCGAGTATGTCGCTGGCACTTCAACAAATTTGATCAGTATTTGTTCGCATTAGCAACAATAACATTGCGTGCAGCTATACAAGCAATAAAACGCAATGCCAGTCGAGCAGCAACGCCAGAATCAAAGCAAAACCTGGTGCACGCAGCTTTACAAATCATTGCAAAAGCATCGCTGCGTTGCCCGACGTCTAATTGCTAAGCCCCGGGTCTTCTGAGGAGCCTGTCAGCGTGACTCCCATAGGTCCACGCGCGAGTTGCAGAGGTATAAATTGATTACTTCGCCTTACTAAAACAGGAACAAGTTCACCACTGTTTCCTTCGCGTGTCAGCTCTTGCAATTGGACAATTGTGTAAGTGCGCACCTCAGCATAGCTCCAGATAACATCACCCAATTGCATGCCAGCCAACTGGGCAGCGGAGCCTTCAAGAACGGATGCAACCGATACGCGATTAAACTGACCGGACGAGAATAGGAATTCATCGAAGCTCTCATCGCCTAACTCATCCTGTAAATCGATACGCCCGTTTTGAAGTTCTTCAAGCTCGGTGGTAAAACGCTCTGTACCTCGCCACCCTTCCCTTGCAGCTTTATCGATGAGCTCTAATCTTGAAAGCTCATGAGCATCTTGTCTTCGTTTGATATCACTGGCACGCGTTTCATCGATGCCTGCCGCTATGAGGTTTTCTTGTAGCTGACCTGTACCGCCAAAGCCATTGCGTCCAAATATTCTTGGCCTATTGCCAAATTCCGTTGTTGGTATCTCACCTGCAGCAATGCTGTCTATGCCGCTAGATTGATCTTCACGCGATAACTGCAGTGCTTCCAAATCTGAAATTAAAGCTTTACGCTCCTCACGTGCCAACTCTATCTCTTCGCGCAAAAATTCGATTTCATTCTGTACAGCTATTGAGCCATCTGAGAACTCTTTTAATACTGAAGTATCCGGGGTCGTCAGGGAATTCTGCTCAGCAACAGAGTTTATTTTTGCTGCTGAGGCTGCATCAAGGTCATGGTTTGATGTGGACAGTTGCGTGGCAGCAGCCGAGCCCGTTTCAGCAGAAGTCCCCACCTGATCGGTTTGGTTTTCAGCAAAACCTGGCGGCGCAAAACCGAACAAACCGAACTGCTGTACCAGCAATAAAAATGCAATGCCCGCAACAAACGCCACTGGTATGCCAACTAACGATAACAATTTCAATTGTTGCCCCTTATCCACGAACTGTCTTAATCAACAAACCGTCTTAATCAACGAACTCTCATAATCGACGATTTATCTTAATCCACGATCTCTGTTGATCAAGGATTTGCCTCTATCCATATTTCTCTTAATACACCATTTCCTGCTATCCACCATTTTTCTGCAACCACGCTCCCACTCTAGCCACAATACTCCACACTAAGCACGATTGCCTGTCATCAACTACAGGCCGTTATCGGTCTCTTTCCCTTACGTTATACTCCATGGTGAAGATCACGATACTGACCATGTACAAACACAAGAACAACAGTGCTCACGCAATCGCCGACAAGCCATTGCTATTTGCTCACAGAGGCAGCACCATACTCGCCCCTGAAAACACACAGGCGGCTTTTGATCTTGCGCTTCAATATAAAAGCGATGTACTAGAGATCGACGTTAGGCTTAGCCGCGATGGGCATGTCATTGTAACGCATGATGAAACACTCGAACGCACAACCAATGGCATCGGCACTGTACGATCGCACACTTTGCAGGCACTAAAAAAACTTGATGCGGGTTACTCTTTTATAGACCTGCGCGGCAGACCCTATCGTGGTCAAAATATTTCGCTTATCACATTGCCCGAACTACTGGAAATTTATCCCGACACACCCGTTAATATCGACATAAAGGACAATGACACTAACGCAGCCCTGGCTGTGGCATCTGTACTTAACAAGGTTCTTGCAACAACAATGGGACAACGATGGCTTAATGTTGGTAGCTTCCATGAATCAGTCATTAGCCATTTTCGAGTGATCGCACCGCACATCAGTACCGCTGCTAGCCGAGTTGAGGTGGCCAGGCTTTACTTTGGCGAACACGCAAAAATCAACACCGATCACGTTTCCAAATATCAATACAATTACCTACAGATACCCAGACGCTACTGTGGCCTGCCTCTGGATAGGCAACGGTTTATAGACAAGGTGCATCAGAGACAATTAAAAATAGTGTTTTGGACAATCAACGATGCCAAAACAATGTCTCGGCTTTTAATGCGCAAAGCAGACGGACTGGTGACAGACAGGCCTGATATTGCGCTGGATGAATTTCAGAAACTAGGTTTTAAATCGGCAGATTAATTATCCGCATCAGTACGCGCAATAGCTGGGCTTTTTACACATTGTTCCATATGTTCATCCAGTTGCTGCAGGAATGAAGCTGACCAACGCTCAGCACTTTCAGAATCGAGATGAGAATGATCTATTGTATGTAAATCAGAAAGCTGCGGCATGATTAGCGGCAAACCTGTTGCTGCAGCCAGCGCCTTAGCGAATTGTGCCGGTGTTTCTGTTCTTGGCGTCACTGTCAACACAAGACACTCAGGACGAATATTCGTTTGTTCAATAAATTGAGCTACTTTGTGTTGCGTATTGTCTAGCTGATCGAGCAATGCATTCGACTCACTTACTGGTATATGCTGGTTGTCACGATAAAACTGTGTTAGCCAGTGGCCGTTTTTACGAGAGCGGTACAAGGTCTCGTCTTCGCCATTGCAAACCAGATTATGTAACCAATGATTCGAATTTGAACAAACACTCGCCTGCCAGGTTTGTAAGCGTTTCTTGCGCCCAAACTCATTATCAAGTTCAGTGTCTCCATCGAGTATGCGCTGAAAAGTACCGTTAACCTCATCAGAAAAAAACGGATCAGCATTGGCAACCAACAAAGCCGGTTGCAAAGCATGTGCTTGCATAACCGCATTTGCAACTGGGCTCATCGCACCCTGACCAAAGCCCATGACATAGTGATCTACATTTCTACTATCAAAGTAATCCAGGATGGCCTTGGTAGAAAAAGCGTATTGTGTTCGGCTGTTACCAAGAAACAATACCTGTGCCTTTTTTAATGACACCAAGGCTTCTGGCTCACTGCTTTTGTACAAGGCAAAATGTTCGTAATCGCCATAACGTGTATTGTGGCAATAAGCCATATAGTACTCGCTGTCATAACCACCCGCATGACAGCTACCGGGCCACGGAAATAGATCGGTTCGTTTGAATACAAACACCAGGCTACCAAGGCATACAAAGCACAGGCAAAACACCAAAGCAAAACGCTTTTCAGCTGCTGCTCCGGTCGATTGATTGTTTTTAACCATCGCCCTAACCTAAAACTGAAAGTACAGAAAACGACTGACACCACCGCCACCAAAACAGGCATAGGCTGCAATACACCCGCTTAAGCAGGCAAACGGAACATTCAAACGCCACTGATACCATCTGTTCACATGAACTGCATCGGAATTTACAGAGTAATATCCAGCCATTATTTGTTGTGTGTTAGGCCACCACAATGCAAAGACTATCGGTAGTAACAATGAGACTAGAGCGGTTAGTGTACCCACAGAGTCCACCTGCATCTGAACACCAGACAGCACCGCCAGATCCCTTAGTGGTGTGAGCAATGGCCCCATCGAAGCCAACGGTTTGAAATCTATTCCAATTGCGCTAAGTGTGTTAGCTAGACCAGCATGGCTGTATAACCATTCTTCTGGCAGAGCAATACCATTGACACCCAACATGGCTTTGTATAAGTGCATCGCCGAAGAAACATCCGCAGCCCGAAACATGACCCATGCAAATACAACAGCTAACAAGGTCGTTAAATGTGCTACTGCCTTTAAGGACAACGCCTTTAGCCAAAGTACCAGTTTCAAGCCGCCTGAAGGCTTTGCCTCATTCTGATCCTGTTGATCCGCAAAGATAATTCGCCATGCGTGATTAATCAGTAAAAACACCCCATGCATAGCACCCCATAAAACAAACGTCCAACCAGCCCCATGCCAGAGACCACCCAGTAGCATCACAAGCATAAGATTGACATAGGTGCGTGGCACACCTTTTTTGTTGCCACCAAGCGAGAAATACAGATAATCACGCAGAAACCGTGACAATGTCATATGCCAACGACGCCAAAATTCAATGATGCTGGCTGACTTATACGGTGAATTGAAATTGAGCGGCAACTTGACACCAAACAAACGTCCCAGCCCAATCGCCATATCGGAATAACCGGAGAAATCGAAATACAGCTGCAGACTATAAGCCAAAGCACCCGCCCATGCTTCAAGTAACGTCAAAGAGTCGCCCGCTGCAGCCATTGTAAATACTGTGTCACTGTAAGGTGCAACGCCATCAGCAATAATGACTTTTTTAAATAAGCCAATAAAAAATATCGTACCGCCAACGATCAGATTATTAAGCTCAAGGCCCGCCAAACGCCTTTTGAACTGAGGCAGCATTTCTTTGTGATGCACGATCGGCCCAGCAATAAGTTGTGGGAAAAATGTTACAAACAAG
>CALHRQ010000101.1 GCA_938038175.1 uncultured Granulosicoccaceae bacterium
AGCTGAAGGGGCTAACGTTGTTGTTGCAGACCTTGATCAAAGCCAGGCTGATGCAGTTGCTGCACAGTGCAAAGGAATTGGATTTGCATGTGATGTAACAAAAGAAGAGGATGTATTCGCTTTGGTTGCATTGGCAGAATCTCGTTTTGGTGTAGTCGATTTGTTTTGTTCCAATGCGGGTGTTTGTTTTGGTGAACCGGCTCATGCGGCATCGGCTAATAACGATACATGGAACCAATGCTGGAACGTGCATGTAATGGCGCATGTCTATGCGGCACGTGCGGTACTACCTGGCATGATAGCGCGCGGTGACGGGTATCTCTTGCAGATGAGCTCCGCCGCAGGGTTGCTTAGTCAGATCGGTGATGCCGCTTATTCGGCGAGCAAACACGCGGCACTTGGTTTTGCAGAGTCACTCGCGATAAGTCATAGTAGTGATGGCATCAAGGTTTCGGTTATTTGTCCACAGTATGTATCCACTCAGATGCTGGGATATGAAGAGGGGGAAAATGCTTTGGATAATCCCAATGTAATGTCAGCTGAAGCGCTTGCTGAGATTGTCGTTCAAGGCGTAGATAGGGAATCTTTTCTAATACTGCCCCATCCGGAAGTTGCTCAATTTGTCCAGTTTAAGGCGGCCGACTATGACAAATGGCTTGACGCTATGCGAAAGCTGCGCCGCAAGATTGTTAAACAGGTCGGTACAACCAATATTGCTAAAATGCACAAGTTGGTTTAAGCGTAATCCATTCAGACTGGCCAGGATGCCTTTGGTAGGGGTGCTTTTGTGTAGAAGATGCTGGCTGGAGTAGCTGGTGTGGAGAAGTTCAAGGAGCTGCACTCGTGTGATCTATTTGCCAATGTAATGCGGTTTCGCCCATGTGTTCGAGGTCGATAGATGTGTGCCAATTCAAGAAATGATGAAGCGCAGCTAAGACTACATATTAGTGGGTAGTACTTGCCATTCTCGGGCACTGGGGTTTTAAATTCCCCACCGCCAGAAATCATTGCCCTCTTTACGATAGGTTTGTGCCAACACCATTTTGTGAACTTCGTCGGCGCCATCAACTAATCTTGCCTGTCGTGCATAGCGGTAGACCCATTCAAGTACGGTGTCCTTAGAATACCCTTTGGCACCACAAAGTTGTACACCAGTATCTGCAGCTTTGTTTATCGTATTTGCCACATGAATTTTAGCAGACGAAATTTCCTTGCGAGCATAGTCTCCTGCATCGAGTTTCCATGCGGCATGCATCACTAAAAGACGCCCGATATGAATATCATGCGCAAGCTCTCCGAGTTTAAGTTGAATAGATTCCCTGTCTGCTAGCTTGACGCCGAAGCCTTCGCGCTCCTCAACATACTTTGTAGCGATTTCCAGGCAACGTTTGGCTAGACCCAGCCAGCGCATGCAGTGAGTGAGTCTTGCGGGGCCAAGACGAATTTGACATAGCTTAAGTCCATCACCTATTTCCATTAGCCGGTTTTCTTCATGGATTTCAAGGCCATCAAATATTAGTTCACAATGGCCGCCATGTTCTTCTGGCCCCATGATTGGTATGCGACGTTTGATGTGCCAGCCTGGCTGGTCTTTATGGAAAAGAAAAGCACTGAGACCTTTGCGTTTGTCATTGGAAGTACGCGCTATCAATATAAAATGAGATGCCTCTGCTGCACCTGTGATAAACCATTTGTGCCCATGAATTTTCCAGGTGTCATTGTGTCGCGTTGCCATGGTTTGTATCATGGTGGGATCAGATCCACCCCCAGGATGTGGTTCTGTCATTGCGAAGGCAGAACGTATGTCACCATTTATAATGGGTTGTAGCCATTGGTCTTGTTGCTTTGCAGTACCCACCCTGCTTAGCACGCGCATATTGCCATCATCAGGTGCAGCACAATTCATACACACTGGGCCAAAGATGGAACGGTTTGCTTCTTCGTAAAAGGGTGCCCATGCGACTAAAGGCAAATCCAGCCCGCCTCGTGAAACAGGCGACTGCGGTGCCCATAAACCGTGTTTTTTTGCTTCTGCTTTTAATGGCTCCAACTTATCAAGTGCGATGTTTTCATGTGCATCGTAGTTCGACCTATCTGCTTCAAGTGGCAGAACCTGCCGCTCTATAAAATCGCGCACTTTTAGTCGCAGAGATTCGTGTTCTGGTAAAGGTGTAAAGTCCATGGATTTACTTGCTTAAATTTAAGTATGTGTTTGTGTTTATGTATGCATTGTTGTTTTCGTGACAGAACGTTACTTTATTCGGCAATCATAGGCCTGATACCAAATGGCCTCCATCAACCGTAAAAACAGATCCGGTAGTAAAAGAGCTGCGCGAAGAGGATAACAGTAATAAAGTCCCATTGAGTTCCTCCAGCTCTCCACTGCGTTGTAGCGGTACCTTGTTGATCATGTTTTTTCCAGCGTCACTGTCAAGGTATTGTTGGTTCATTTCGGTATTAAAGTAGCCTGGTGCTATAGCGTTTACTCGTATGTTATGCCTTGCTAATTCGAGCGCCATACTTTTTGTCAACTGCACCACGGCGGCCTTGCTAAGCGCATAGCTGGATAAACCGTATGAAACATCAAGTCCGAGAATGGAGGCAATATTGATGACTACACCCATGCGCTTGTCTTTAACCATATACTGACACACTTTTTGTGCGACTTGCCAAACACCATGCTGGTTAACGTCGAGCACTTTTTGCAGGTCGGCTTCTTGAGTATCAAGAAATCGTCCTGCAATAGCAACACCTGCGTTATTAATCAGAATGTCGGGTGCGTGTAACTCATCCGCAAGCCGCCTTAAACTGTCATCGATTGATTCGCTATCTGTCACATCCATTGGCAACTTAATAACGCTTTGCCCAAGTTCTAAAATGTCATTTGCGAGCAGTTGCAGTTTGTCTTCACGCCTGGCGGCGATTGCAACGGTACATCCTGCAGCAGCCAATACCTTGGAAAAGTGCCACCCTAAGCCAGAGGAAGCACCAGTAACCAGCGCAAGTTTGTTTTTTAACTTGAAATAATTATCGGCTGTGATTGGTGAGCTGCTGCCCATGCCTGACCCTTTTTCATTTTTCTGTTACGTTAGTCCTACAGGATACAGCAGTGTTGTGTAAAGGCGAAAGAGATATGACCGAGCCCAGAAGGTTTGTACAGTGTGATGTATTTACGGCATCTCCCACACGTGGAAATGCGCTAGCTGTCGTGCTCGATGCAGATGGTTTGTCTGACAATCAAATGCAGCAGTTTGCTGCATGGACCAATCTTGCTGAAACCACATTCATCCATAAACCAACGGATAAACGTGCCGATTACGCTGTGCGCATATTTACACCTGTTAAGGAAATGCCATTTGCCGGCCATCCCACGCTGGGTAGTTGTGCTGCCTGGTTGCATCATGGTGGGCAGGCGTCAGAAGTTGGCATTGTTCGTCAACAATGTGCTGTTGGAATTATCGAAATTGATTTGAAAGGTGAGGTGCCGGCGTTTATTGCGCCACCAACGGCTATGCAAAATCTTCCCGAATCTCGAGTTAAGACATTGTGCGAAAAGCTCTGTATTGATCCATCAGCTGTTGTTGATAGTGCATTGCTTGACAATGGGCCAGTCTGGCAGGCTTTGTATTTAAAGAGTGCTGATGATGTGCTGCAAGCCAATGAAGCTGCCGTGAGTTATGCACTCGATAAGCCGATCGGTTTGATTGGCGAACACCCGCCACACAAAGAATGTGATTATGAGGTTCGGATGTTAGCGCCTTCGAGTGGCATGAGTGAAGACCCAATCACCGGCTCCTTAAACGCAGCGTTGGCGCACTGGATGTTATCCAATGGGCTTCTAAAAAAACCGGTTGTTGTTGCGCAAGGCACCAAAATCGGAAGAACAGGTCGTGTGTTTGTTATACCGGACAAAAACGAATCGAGTGTTGTGCGTATTGGTGGTCAAACCCATGTGTTAATTGATGGTGTGGTGCAATTATAAATAGATGTATAACTAAAGTTAAATTTACCGTTATGCGTGGATATACAGATATGACAGCGGTTGTGCTATCAACGCATATGATCTTATCAATGTTTGTGCTCTTATCAATGTATATGATGTTATCAATGCGTCTTGACATTATAAGTAGATATGGCGTGATAGGTGAGTATGGCGTTATTGAAGGATCTAGAGCTGCAGATGGGCAAAGCGTTAAAGATAGATCAGGCTTTTGAATGGATGAGGGGCTCTACAATGGATAAAGAAATAAATAAACAAGTCAGTAATGCGATTGAACACTACCCTGACAATGCCAAAAGTGCCTTTTATCAGTTAAGGCAAATGATTGTTGACATCGTCTCAGAGAGTGATGTAAGTGATGTTGGTAGCAGCAATGATGGGTGTGGTACAAACATTAACGGACTAGAATCTATAGAAGAGACTCTCAAATGGAACGAGCCCAGTTACCTTGCAGAAAAGGGTAGTACTGTTCGATTTGCATGGAAGGATTCTAAACCCAGCCAAATTGGAGTGTACTTTATATGCCGTACCAACTTAGTTGAGACGTTTAAAGAGCTCTACGGTAGTGAGCTGCATTTTGAAAAAAATCGAGCCATCATATTAAACTTGCACGAGGCATTGCCGGTAGATTCGTTAAAGCACTGCATTGGCATTGCATTGGATTACAAACAGCTCAAACACAAACCGTTGCTCGGTGCTTAGTTTGCTTGTTTGCTTGTTTGCTTGTTTGCTTGTTTGAATGCTTGATGTGTCAGCTGCGTGATTGATTGAATCGCTTACTTATCTGGCGGATACTGGATTCGTACCTCCTGGCTGGCTTAGCATTGTGGTTTCTATGTTTCTATGTTTCTATGTTTCGATGTTTCGATGTTTCTATGTTTCTTAGCTTTGGTATAAGATCGAAGCGTAGCTTGCAATAAAGTATAAGTATCCACAAAATTGATAACACCTGGAGGATTTGAAATGGCTTTAGAAGACCAAGTTTGTACTTTAGTCCCATATTTTACCGTAGCAGATGGCAAACTCGACGCTTTTAAGGCTATTGGTGAAAAAATGGTTGTTGCGACCAAAAAAGAATCTGGCGTGCGTTTTTACGGTTTTAGTTTTAGTGGTCAAAGAGCGCATTGTCGTGAAGGTTATGAGAATGCAGCGGGTATTCTCGCGCATCTTGAAAATGTAGGTCCTCTGTTGCAAGAAGCACTGGCTATTGCTCAACTCGATTTACTTGAAGTACATGCGCCTGCCTCGGAAATTGCACTGCTGCAAGAACCACTAAAAGATCTCAATCCAACTTTCTTCACCATGGAAACCGGATTCCGGCGTTAACACCACAGATCAAACTAAAGCGGATCGTTTACTTCCATCGAGAATCGGCGGGGTAACAAGCCCGATTGAAACCAGCTGATGAAGGTATAAATGGAATAAACCGGAACGCCTGTGAGTTTTCTTATTTCAGCAGCATATGGGACCATATTCGTACATTCCAGAACTATCGCACTAACATTATCGTGTTGTGTGGTGAGCTGTTTAGCGGCATCAAGGTTATCTTGCAGGCATAGATCGAAATCGATTGAAGGATGATCGTCCAGAATTGCGTCGGTGAAGTGTGAACCATTTTCTGTTCCGACAATAGGCGTATCTAATGGAACATTGGCAGCTTTCAGATGCTTGCTTGTCAATGATGATTTCGATATCGTTAACACACCAACCCGTTTGCCTGGTGGAAGAAGTGCTTGTACCCAGGGCACTTGCATTAACGATGATGTAGCAACAGGTACATCACAAGCTGCGGCGACCTTATCTTGTATAAGCGATAAAAAACCGCAATTGGTGGTGATACCATCGGCCCCACTGGCAACCAGTTCTTGCGCTGCTGCTATAAAATGGTCGCTAAGTGCATCAGCATTTTTACGCACAATAATGTCTGGCGATGCGCCTCGAACAACGCGATATTGCACTGGGAACGGCCAGGTGTACGCGTTTCCCATATCGCCAACCACACGCGGAAATTGTGTTTCAAGCATTAAAATGCCCACGCTTGCACCAAATACGGTTTTACCCCCACGTTCGATCGGCATTGTGTGTTCCTCAGATTAAAGCCGGGCTAAAGCAGTTCACGTCATTCAGCATTAGAGTTTAGCGCTTAATTGGTTTAATCTGTTAAGAGCTTTTAATCGCCTTAGCAACGAGACGCACTAATCAATGGCCGAAAGACTAAATAGCCTTAATGGCGCGCAGTCGCTTGTGCGAATGCTGGAAGAACACAAGGTTGAGCATATTTTTGGGCTATGCGGTGATACGACCTTGCCATTTTACGATGCTATGTTCTCCCTGGAACACAACATCAAACATGTGCTTACCCGTGATGAACGCAGTGCTGCTTACATGGCTGATGGGTATTCACGCGTTACTGGTAAGCCGGGTGTTTGTGAGGGGCCATCAGGTGGCGGAGCTACTTATATTTTACCAGGGCTTATCGAAGCTAACGAATCTTCATACGCTGTGTTGGCTATCACCACCGATATATCAGTGGCGAGTTATGGCAAGTATCCGCTCACAGAAGTTGATCAGTCTAACCTTATGTCACCCTTGACCAAGTGGAATCGTGTTATCACCAGGGCAGAGCATATACCGCGTATGGTGCGAGGCGCTTTCCGGGCTATGACAACAGGGCGCTCGGGCTCTGCGCATATCGGTCTGCCTTATGATATTCAATATGATCAAGTACCGCTTGAAGACATCTGGGCAGACGGTGCACATAGCTATTACCCCAGTCGTCGAACTGGGCCGGAGGACGCCGTCATAGAGGCGGCAGCTGATGCTATAAGCAGTGCGAAAAAACCTATTATTGTGTGTGGAGGTGGCGTGGTGATAGCTGGGGCTGAGGCCGCTTTGCAACGTCTTGCAACACGGCTTGATATACCCGTTGCCACCTCAATTTCAGGGCAGGGCAGCCTTGCAGAAACACACGCGAATTGTGTTGGTGTTGTTGGCTCTAACGGAGGCACTGATCAAACCTGGGAGTTACTGGAACGTGCCGACCTGGTGATCTTTATGGGTTGCCGCGCAGGTTCTACTACAACCGCTCGTTGGGAAGCACCGAAGCCTGGTGCACGAATAGTGCATTTTGATAACGACCCTATGGTTATTGGCGCTAACTATAAAACCGAAGTCGGCGTATTGGGAGACTTACGCTTATCCCTTGATGCATTAAATAAAGAATTTGATAAACGCAAACAGGATCTACAGGGTTTTGGTGGCGCATTGGCCATTGCCGATATTAAAAAGCGCAAGTTTGAAATTTTTAACCAACACGCTGAGAGTACAGACGCGCCAATTAGGCCTGAACGCATTATTGCCACGCTGAATAAACTCTTGCCGGAAGACGCTACGATTGTGTCAGACCCCGGCACGTCCTGCCCTTATTTTTCAGCGTATTTTCAACTGCCCAAAGCCGGTCGATACTTCATTACCAATCGTGCTCATGGTGCATTGGGGTACTCTCTGAGTGCGGCTCTTGGCGCCTGGTTTGGTCGCCCCCAAAGCAAAGTTGTTGCGCTGATGGGGGATGGCTCCTTTGGCTTCACCTGTGGTGAACTTGAAACGGTTGTGCGCTGTAAAGCACCGATTACGTTTGTGGTATTTTCAAACAGTGCTTTTGGCTGGATCAAGGCAAGCCAGGAAGCTGATTGCGATAAACGTTATTACAATGTGGATTTTGACAGGGTAGATCATGCCAGTATTGCCAGTGCTTATGGTGTAAAGTCCTGGTCGGTCAGTGATCCTGCAAAGCTTGACCAGAGTTTGCAAGCAGCGCTTAGGCACGATGGGCCAAGCCTTGTTGATATCTTATCGCAGCCACTCGAAGAATCCAATGCACCTGTCAGACGCTGGATGGGGTAAGGACTGGATGTTGGGTTCACATGTGTATTAAATAAATGATAAACCATCTGCCTGTACTCGATTTGTTATTACTTGACATATGCATGAGCTAAAAGAAAAAATCATCGCCATGGATGCCTGGCATTGCCAGCTACCAGTGAACGCACGTCGTGATCACGGCATCGGTAGTGTGCTCGGTACTATCGATATAGTGATCATACGGTTAACCAGTGAATCAGGTGTAAAAGGTTTTGGAGAGGCATCACCCTGGCCGGTTTTTAATGGCAGTGCGGAAGCAACCTTGTCTGCGTTCAATCGTTATTTCAAACCACATGTGCTCAATAAGTCGGTTGCTGAACGTGCATCCATAATGCGTTTGGCAGAAAAATCTGTAGTGCATTGTTTTGATGCCAAGGCTGCGCTCGAAACAGCATTGCTGGATCTTAGCGGCAAGTTAACGTCATTGCCCGTATATGAGTTGTTGGGTGGTCGAGTCAGGGAAACCATTCCTTTGTCGGTATCGATAGCAAACCCTGATTTTGATCAGGATAAAGCACTTGCTGATCGAATCCATAGTGATGGTGTGCGTCTGATTAAATTAAAAACCGGATTCAAATCACACGCGTTTGATTTGCAAAGAATAGAATATTTTCAAAAGCACTTTCCTGAGACCGCTATACGTATCGATTACAACCAGGGGCTTGAGCCTGTTGATGCGCTGCGCACAGTAAAAGATATCGACGCAATGAACGTTAGTTTTATAGAACAACCAGTTGCTGCCAAACATTGGCAATGTATGCGTCGGCTTCGTGATGCTACCACGGCGCCATTGCTGGCTGATGAGAGTGTGTTTACACCCGATGATATGGTCAAGGCTGCTGAAGCTGGCATATGCGATGCAGTATCGGTGAAAATAATGAAGTGCGGTGGTCTGACACGCGGGCGCGAGATAGCCAGTGTTGCTGAAGCTGCTGGCATTGCTGCTTATGGAGGTGATATGTTCGAGTCCGGGCTTGCGCACATGGCGGGTGCACAGCTTATCGCAGCGTGTCAGAATATTTCTTTAGGGTGTGAGTTTTATCAGGCGAAATATTATTTAAATGAAGATATTCTGGCACAGCCTTTTCCATGCGAGAACGGTTTGGTTAGTGTTCCTGATAAGCCCGGTTTGGGTATTGAAATCAATGAAGACGCTATTGTATCGTATAGCATTAACAGCATCAGCCAAACTGTTTCCTGATACTGCGCTTCTCACTTTATTGCTGTAAGAGCCATACATCTAAGAGCTTGATGTGTTTCTATGATCCATGCTGCGACAAAACGCAGCAAACAAAAAAAATGACTGAAATCTACCCCCTGGATCCTGCTTGTCAGAACTTGACAACACCAAAAATGATTGCGAACAGGCCGTTTTTTGGTTAAAAATCCTATTTTGCTCTCGCTTTAAGCTGTACCTTGCGATACATTAGGGTAATTGTCCCTGAAGAGGGTCGAATACAATAACACTTGGAGAGAAACATAAATGAAACAGGTTGCTGCTAAAAAAGGATTCGCTTGCGTGATGCTCGCAGCCAGCGTATTCGCCACAGGTGCGGTGCAGGCTGAAAAATGGGATATGCCAATGGCATACTCCGGTTCAAACTTTCACTCTGTAACGGGTGCTGAATTCGCCAGCTGTGTAACAACAGGTACGGGCGGTGATATCGAAATCGTGACTCATCCATCGGGTTCGCTGTTTAAAGGTGGTGATATCAAGCGAGCCATTCAGACAGGCCAGGCACCTATTGGAGAACGCTTACTCTCCGGTCACCAAAACGAAAACGCACTGTTTGGTATCGATTCCATTCCATTCCTTGCAACCTCATTTGATGATGCCGCAAAACTATGGGAAGCGGCAAAGCCTGCTATGACTGAACTGCTTGACGAACAGAACCTGGTCTTGCTGTATTCAGTGCCCTGGCCACCACAAGGGCTCTACTTCAAAAAAGAAGTCAATTCTGTTGCAGACATGAAGGGTGTCAAGTTTCGCTCTTATAACAACGCTACCGCGCGGCTTGCTGAATTAACAGGTATGTTGCCAGTGAGTATTGAAGCGGCGGAAATATCACAGGCGTTTGCAACAGGCGTTGC
>CALHRQ010000102.1 GCA_938038175.1 uncultured Granulosicoccaceae bacterium
GGGCTATGTTGGTTTTGATCAAGGTGGTTTACTTACCGATGCTGTTGTGCAGAACCCACATGCAGTTGTGTTACTTGATGAAATAGAAAAAGCACATCCAGATGTCTTTAACCTGCTTTTACAGGTAATGGATCATGGTACGCTGACCGACAATAATGGTCGCAAAGCCGATTTTCGCAATATCATCTTGATAATGACGACCAATGCTGGTGCAGAATCCATATCGCGTACCACCATGGGCTTTACAGTTCAGGATCACAGCACAGATGGGATGGAAGCGGTCAACAAATTTTTCACACCAGAATTTCGTAACCGTTTGGACGCTATCATACAGTTTCGTCCGTTGGACAAGAGCATTATTCTCAATGTTGTGGACAAGTTTATTATCGAACTTGAAGCTCAGCTTGAAGATAAAAGCGTCTCCATTGATTTTAACTACGAAGCCAAAGCCTGGCTTGCAGAACATGGTTTTGATCAAGCGATGGGTGCTCGCCCAATGGCGAGGCTTATCAGCGAGAACATCAAAAAGCCACTTGCCGATGAAATCCTTTTTGGTCAATTGAAGAAGGGCGGTAAGGTACGCGTCATATTGGATGAGAAAGGCGATCTGGCTTTTGAATTTGAAAGCCGTGAAAGTAAAGAAGCGACTGCGTCAAGTTGACACAGTCGCCTCAGGCCAGATTTACAAGGCCAGTTTTACCAGGCAAGCATTTAGGGTGATGCTAAAAGTGCGCTAAGCCAAGCTTGTAATACCAGACGATGTGGTTTTGCAGTCTTTCGGCCCAGTTTAAGCGGCGCTGCATTCTCGTTCTATTTTTTAGCGATCTGGTCTGGTGATCCAGTCTGGCTATTTGCTCTGGCGAGTCTGCCTTCGTAAATCTGGCCTGGTAAATCTGGTTAAGCAAATCTTGTTAAGCAAGAATGCTTTAGCGGCTTCGGTAGGTAATACGTCCTTTGGAAAGGTCGTATGGAGTCATCTGTACGGTGACCTTGTCACCCGTGAGAATGCGGATATAGTGCTTGCGCATTTTCCCAGAAATATGTGCGGTAACAACGTGCCCATTTTCGAGTTCTACGCGAAACATCGTGTTAGGCAAGGTGTCGATCACCGTACCTTCCATTTCAATTGGTTCTTCTTTAGCCATTAAATCTCTTTGCGCTATTAATTTTGAGCGCCATTATCGCTGTTTACACAGTATGTGCAACTACCTTAGCTGATAAGCGTCCGGAACAGACTGATTATAACAGGGAAATGGTGAGGGCATTGTGCGAAAAATCAAGGCAATAACCTTGCCGAGGCGGTACACAGAGTTAAAATATAGTGATTGTAGAAGTCAGTTCTGACAACCATAATAGGAAGCTCGACCATGATGACTTGTAGCGCGGTACCCAGATGCATGACACCACACTGAATCGCCCTAAAACCAGTGGCCGTTTTGCCTCGCTGATGGAGTTGTACGAACAGAACTATATGCTGCTGAGGCTGTTGGTACCAGAACTGCGAAGTATGGGGCCGGGTAGTTTTGTGTCTCACCCCGATGGCTTGCTGGCTCTGGAGCTCAGTGCAATCGAACATAACCGTTATACATCGACATTCAAGCTAACTTACCTTTTCTCAGAAAAATCCGAGATAGAAAGAAAGCCCGATTTAACCGTCAGGCTGTATCACGATGCTCGCGCCTGTGAAGTAATGAGTGGGCTTATTCCGTCTTCGAAAACGGACAGTCGTCGCACCAGGGATTTGCAAGACGGTTACCGCCTTAATCGTTTCCTGCATAAATGGGTGGGGTATTGCTTGCGTCAGGGGCATAGCTTTAGTACAGAGACGCAGCAAACAATAAAAACCGCAAAAGCGGATAACAAATCGGACCGCGACAAGCAGGACTATTCGATACAGTATTGATCATAGCTACGCTGATAGCGAGCCATTGCTATCACGGTATTATCCATATCATCAGCGCTTAAGCCTGCGCTTAAACGCCTTTCCAAAGACACCACTCGTTTGCCAAGATCAACACAATGTTGCCGTTTGGTTTGCGCCGCCAGCGTGGCGGTGGAATTATTCTGTTGCTGAGAGGCTAGTTCACGAATTTCAGCAGATCTGGTTATCTGGGCAATGGGTTGGCTTCTATTTAAACCGGTTTCCGGCGCGTATCGCAGTGTTGGTGTTGAGCCTTCTGAAGCGGTTGCCAGTGAACCTGTGGCTGAGCCTGACACCAGTTGTGATTGTGTTTGTTGATCAATTTGTGCTGTTGCCAGAGGCGGTTCTGATTCTCGAGCAGCGCTGATGGCTTCAAGTGCGGCATCGGCATTTTCTCCAGAAATTGCACCCGCACTTGAGTCTATGGTTTTGTAGTCAACCCCAGTGGTAGGCGGGCTCGGTGAAAATGTTATTGACCCATCGGGCTCAATCCAGCGATACAATTGCTCGGCTGAAGCAGTACTCGATACCAATAGAAATATAATGCTTAATGTTGTTCGATTCATTGTTGCCCGTTTTTTGCGATAGAGTCCACGAATTGCCAATGCAAGCAGAATGCCGATGACATCGTTTTATGCCTATTTAAGTGTAGCTGCTGGTGGAGCCTTAGGTGCTTCAATGCGCTATGGTCTGGGCTTGTTGCTCGCAGGGGATGTCCAGCGGATACCATGGTCTACCCTGAGTGTTAATGTGCTGGGTTGTTTTCTGGCGGGTTTTATCACAGCGTCTCTTGGAGCTAGAGGCACAATATCACCGATATTCCTGTTATTCCTGACTACGGGCATGCTGGGTGGTTTTACCACGTTTTCCGCCTTCTCAATAGACACACTAAGGTTAGCCGAAGCAGGGCAATTGACACTTGCAGCTGTCAATATTGTTGTTAACCTGTTTGGATCATTACTGTCAGTTGCAACGGGTTGGTGGCTAGCTAAATCACTGTTTGCCAGCTAAACATCCATTAGGCTCATTTAATAACTCCTCAGACCCATTAAGTTAAAACACAGTTTGCTATTCTTGTAGCTTCTCTAAAACCGATTTCGCCAAACAGACAGAACTCATGCTCGATCAAAAATTAATCCGAAACGAGTTGGCCCATGTGGCTGAGCGACAACAGATCAGAAATTTGGTTGTCGATCAGGATCAGCTGCTTGCCTTGGAAGTGAAACGTAAACAGGCTCAGCAACATTGCGAAGAATTGCAGGCAATGCGTAATTCACGTTCGAAAGCCATCGGTCAGGCAAAAGCCAAAGGTGAAGATGCAGCGCCTCTTCTGGCTGAGGTTGCCAGCCTTGGTGATCAACTCAAAGAAGCCGAGAGTTCGCTTGCAGACGTACAAAGCGAGTTAAACGCCATCGTGATGAGCTTGCCTAACCTTGTACATGAGAGCGTGCCGGCTGGAAAAGATGAAAGCGATAATGAGCAAATACGTATTTGGGGTAAACCGCGTGAATTTAACTTCGAGCCACTTGATCATGTGGACATCGGTGCCCGCAATGCATCACTCGATTTTGAAACAGCGGCTAAACTGACTGGGTCACGCTTCGTTGTCATGCGTGGTGAGATGGCGCGTTTGCACAGAGCCCTGGTGCAACTTATGCTCGATACGCACACGCTTGAGCATGGCTATACTGAGATCAACGTACCCGCTGTGGTCAATCGGGAAACACTGACGGGTACGGGCCAGTTGCCCAAGTTCGAAGAAGATCTTTTTAAGTTAGTCACTGAAAATGAGTATTTTCTTATCCCGACATCTGAAGTGCCTGTGACCAATACCGTGCGTGACAGCATCGTTGATGCAGCGGATCTACCACTTCGCTACACCTGCCACAGTATGTGTTTTCGTTCAGAAGCGGGGTCTTATGGACGCGATACCCGAGGGCTCATAAGGCAACACCAGTTTGAAAAAGTGGAAATGGTACAGATCGTCAAACCAGAAGATTCCTGGCAGGCGCTTGAGGATATGACCTCACACGCAGAAAAGATTCTGCAGAAACTGGATCTGCCGTATCGAGTCGTTGCTCTATGCGGAGGTGATATTGGCTTTTCTGCGGCTAAAACCTACGATATTGAAGTTTGGCTGCCAGCTCAAAATACCTATCGTGAAATCTCATCCTGTAGTAACTGCACTGATTTCCAAGCACGCAGAATGCAGGCGCGTTATCGCGATCCTCAATCCAAAAAGCCTGCTTTGCTGCATACGCTTAATGGCTCTGGGCTTGCTGTTGGCCGAACCCTGGTAGCCGTTCTTGAGAATTATCAGCAGGTGGATGGTTCTATTATCGTGCCCGATGCGTTACGCCCTTATATGGGTGATGTCACCACCCTGTTTGACGTCAGCTGTTAAGTCTGTCGGGCCAGTCTTTTTTGGTCAGGCTTGCAAGCGTGCTTAAAAACAGGCTTTTGAAAAAAGCCTGTGCTTCAATGCGCACCTTTTTTTTAAAGCCAGGCTGGTTACAAAATACGGGCATCCCTGTGCTCATACTCTCTTAAGAACCCATCTCCCAATAGAATCCACCTCCATCAGCAGTTCGATTTCAGTTGACGTTAACGTCAATTGCTGATTAACTTGGGCAAACTCCATACTAGGTGGCGAGCCAGCATCCCGCCAGCGCTCAGTTTTACTCACTGTTGCACCGTCAAGGATGAAACATAAGCTGCTGATAAGGTGGTAATTATCTTAAAGAACAGAAGATGTGAATTATTGGCACTGATACCTGTAAACTAGCGTTAATTCAAACCCACTTTCTGCCACAGTGAAAACATGAATCATAGTATTCCCTCGGTTGACAGTACAGGCGGTATCACCGAACGGCCACTTCAGAATATGCCTCAGTACCTACTTCGTAATGCTGAGTCTCTGCCCGATAGCGTGGCCATGCGGCACAAAGAGTTCGGTATATGGCGCGAATGGACTTGGCCGGAAATGTTGGCTGAAATACAGCATTTGTCTCTAGGCTTGAAAAGCCTGGGCTTAAATCCAGGCGACAAGGTGGCAATTGTTGGCAATAATCGACCGCGCTTGTACTGGACATTCTCTGCAGTGCAAGCGTTGGGTGGTGTGCCAGTACCGGTGTATTCAGATTCAGTAGCTGAGGAAATGGGCTATGTGCTCGAGCATGCCAAAGTGCGCTTTGCAGTTTGCCAGGATCAGGAGCAGGTCGATAAGGTCCTGTCGCTAAAAGACCAATTAAGCGAGCTAAAAACAATCGTTTACGATGAAGATCGGGGGATGCGTGAATACGATAACGAGTCAATTTATTCGTTTGTTGATGTTCAATCGCGTGGGCAGCAGTCGCTCGAAAGTGATCCCGCCAAAGCGAGCCAATGGCGCGAAGATATAGAACAAATTAAGACTGATTCCCTGTGCGTCATGTTATACACCTCTGGCACTACTGGTCGACCCAAGGGCGTCATGCTTTCACACAGTAATTTGATTTTAACCTGTGCTAATGCCAATCAATTTGATCAAC
>CALHRQ010000103.1 GCA_938038175.1 uncultured Granulosicoccaceae bacterium
CAGCGAGTACTGGCGTATTTTTAACTACCGGTAAAACTTCGGATGCCATTTCAACGACTATCTGATTAGCATCACCATAAGCCATAAGACCTGCTAATGACCCTCTACCCGCCATACGATATCGGCCAGAATTGTAGATGACGATAAGATCAATACCACCATCTTCTTCACATTTAGCTGATAAGCCAGTGCCAGCGCCACCACCCACTATCGGTGTCCCCGCACTGATCATGTCACGAAATTTTTTAATAATGTGCTCACGTGTGAAACGATTACTCATAACGGATGTCTTCCTTCTATCATTTTTTTTGTTATTGGTCGCTTGAAACTTGTCCAGGATTCCTATGGTAAATTCAGAGACATTTATGTGGCGTTTGGACTCTAGCAGCTAACCTTGTGGTTTTTGATTTACCACTTACCGAAATCCACTAGACAAAGCTGTATCGGCGGTGGGATCATAGAATGAATGCCGGGTGTAAACAATGCTGTTACGCCTAAAAGCAGTAAAAACCTGACAGAACAATACATTTGCATGTTATATTTTGGTCAATAAAGATATTTAAAAAAAAATATCAAAACGCAAAGCTCCCTAAATTTTTTTAAGCTTTTGCTATTAATTGTGGTCACCTGCTTTGCTTTTTCGCGAATGCATTTAAAAGAAAAAAAATGACACTTGCAGAAAAAGCCTATCGCGCCATCCGAAGAGATATAATTCAAGGAAGCTTGCCTCCCAATATACGCTTACGTCTCACTGATTTACGTGATAGGTACGGAATTGGATTTTCCCCGTTACGAGAAGCACTGAACCGGCTTCAGTCTCAGAACTTTGTCACTCTTGAGCCTCTTAAGGGCTACACCGTTGCAGAACTTCTACTGTCCGAGCTTAAAGATGCCACCAACACTCGTATCTTGCTCGAATCTGAAGCCCTACAGCGCGCCATAACACTGGGAGGCGATGATTGGGAAAGCGAAATCGTATCCACATTGCAAGCACTAAAACTGCAAGTGGAACGCCCTTTTAATGGAGACAAAATCTGGGAAGTTGAAAACCGACATCATGCGTTTCATAGAGCGCTGCTAAGCGCGTCGGATTCACGTATTAGCATGGAATTTTTTGAATGTCTATACTCTAAAACCGAGCGTTATCGCATCCCTATATTACAAGGTCGGACAGATAGAACGACGGCTGAAGTAAAGGCGGAGCACGCATCGATTGCAGATGCTGTACTAAATAGAGATATAGACCAATCAATCAAACTTCTATCGGCGCACTACAAACGCACCGAAAAACTGATTAGTCAATATGTGCAAACAGAGAAATGTGCTTGGGCCGGTAAGCGAAGCTCTTAATTTCGCAAAGCAGGCAAACCAACACCTGTACTGTCAAAACCACCATCTACCGAAATAACCTGCCCAGTGACATAGCTTGCATCAGCCGAACTAAGCATGACGATCATATTGGCAATTTCTGACTCAGTGCCATAGCGATTAAGTGGAATAGCATCATGGTATGCATCTACGATCTCCTGTGAATGCACCGCCATGGCAAGCTTGGTTTTAACTGGCCCAGGGCAAATACAATTAGCACGTACATTGAATTCCCCCAACTCAGCTGCCTGTTGTTTGGTCAGTTGGATAACAGCGGCTTTGGATGTGCCATAAGCCACGCGCAAGGTTGATGCCCGCAAACCTGATATGGACGCTATATTGACAATTGAACCTTGTGTCTTCTTTAAATACGGGATGGTCGCCTGAGAAACCAGAAAGACCCCGTCAAGATTCGTTTCCATAACACGACGCCATCGACTGTAGTTCATCTCTTCCATGGGACCAAAATCTGCAACGCCTGCATTGTTAATGACAGAATCAAGCTGACCGAACTGCTCAACGACAATCTTAACGAGTTCATTCACTTGTTCGGGTATGGACACATCGAACACGAATGCGCTGCCTTGCTCAATCTGATCTACCGCTTCCCGCAGTTCGTCTTTATCACGATCGACCATGGCAACGCGCCAGCCTTGCTCAGCAAAACGTTTAACTGTTGCAAGGCCAATACCTCTTGCAGCTCCGGTGACAAGGGCAACTTTTGAGTTCATTTTTCCTCTTCTTAATTCAGCCCAACCTAATTCAGCCCAACCTAATTCAGCGCAACTTATTTCAATCCAACTTATTTCAGCGCAACTTATTTCAACCCAACCTAATTCAGCTTAATTTGCCTTGTGCAAACTGATTCATAACATATCGTGCTTATTTACAAGCCACCGTTCTATATCTTTATGTACCGCTTCGCGCCGCTCAGCTGTCTCATTAAGTATTTCATGATAATAGTCTGGGTACGTACAAATCGTGATAAATTCACTGGGTGCTTTTGATGCGAATTGGTGGCTCACAGCTGAATCTACCACCATATCCTCACCTGCAACCAGTAACAATGTTCTTATTTTAAGCTGGTCGGCGCGTGTAAATGCATGTGCACCCGCATTGATTAGCCAATTGATGAGGCTGGCTGACTTGTACTGATGATTGAGTGGGTCTGTACTACCCTCTTGTTGCGCTGTTTTATCATGGGTTAGGCGTGAAGCTACATAGGGCAGTTGTTGTCGAAACTGTGGTGCTATCAATTGTAGTGCGGCTAACTTTAAGGAGTTAGTTTTACTGATTATAGGTGAGAAGGCCGGGGCCGATAGTATCAGGCCTGACACATTTACTCGCTCAGACAGAACAAGATTAGCCGCAACAACACCGCCAAGGCTATGACCAAATAATACGGGAACTGAGTCGGTCTCAATGCTAAATCGCTCGATTTGTTCTGCCGCAACACGCTCGTATAAATCAGCATCTTTTATAACACCACGTTTACCATCACTCTGGCCATGGCCAGGGTGGTCGTGTGTTGCAACCTGATATCCTAAGCTCAATAGCAGTTGTACCAGCCGTTCATAACGCCCACTATGCTCACCCAAACCATGTAGGATATAGGCGGATTTTCCCGTCATATCTGCTAGTAATTCACCATGAATATCTGGCTGGCTAGCGGTCTCCTCACTGATTGGAGAGGGCCATTGCTGTGTATGAATTTTCAATTAACGTGCTCTACGGTAAATTAGCCCATTTTAGTACTTGTCGATCTTGGGCAGCATCATACTGTTTTATAAAGACTAGTGCTTGTCATTAATTCGTGCCTCTGATTTTATGTATTTTTCATTCATTATTCGTTAATTTTGATCTATTCTCAATTTATCCTTCTTCGATCGTCCCTTGATTTTGCATTCAATCATTTTTATCTTTATCCGGTACGATTTCTTTAAACACTTCTTCGTTGTGTTCTCCCAGATACGGTGGCGGTTTGTCAATCGTTGGCGAACCATGATCATAACTAAACGCAGCCAAGGGCAAGCGATCAGGACAACCAGGGCGATCCGTGTTCATTTCCTGCAAGCCTTGTCGACTCAATACTTGTTCTTCAAGCAAGGCCTCATCTACGGTGCGAATCCGCGCTGCCGGAACATGTAAACGATTGAACAGCACTTCCCATTCATTGGCAGATTTGGTTTTGAGATGCCCGGCAATCACTGCCGTATCACTTTGAACCTTTAGCTCCAGCTGATCACGAGGAGTCTCCAGAATTTGCTGAGCACGCTTATGTTCACCCAAAGCCGACATCAAGGCAGAAAATTGTTTTTTCGTCCAGGCACCGAGCATGATATCGCCATTGGCTGTTTTGTAACTGGCATAGCCAGCATAGGATTTATGGGCATTACCATGTGGCTCCGGTGCCTCACCAGTTAGAGCGGTATCTACAACCAACGCGCTCATCATCATCATGGCAGCATCAAGCATAGAGACATCGATAAACTGCCCCCGTCCTGTTTGCACACGTTGAAACAGTGCAGAGGCTATTGCAAAAGCGGCCTGGGCACCGGTGCCGTAGTCAACCATTGGAGGCCCGACACGAACAGGATCTCTTCCAGACTCGCCATTAGTCGACAACAAACCAGAGAAAGCCTGAATGACTACATCGTATGCCGGATGATCAGCTTTTGGACCAGTCCTGCCATAACCTGTTATTGAACAATAGATAATTTCAGGATTAACTTCGGATACAGACTTATAGCCAAAACCCAAATCTTCTAGAGAATCTCCAGCATAGTTCTGCACCAAAACATCTGCGGTTTCTATCAATCGCCACATCGCAGCGCGGCCGTCATCTGTTTTTAAGTTGATCGTAACGCTACGCTTGCCTGCATTTTGAGATTGAAAATAGGATCCAAAACCGTTTCGTCTTGAAGGCGCATCAATGCCCTCTTCGCGTGTCATATCCGGCTGTTCCGGTGATTCGATCTTGATAA
>CALHRQ010000104.1 GCA_938038175.1 uncultured Granulosicoccaceae bacterium
GCGCCTTTGGTGGTACTTTGCGATTTCATGTACTGGCTGGACATGAGCTGCACGATGATGACGATAGACGTCAGGTCACGGTCATTTCCGATGACGAACGTCCCATTGTATTGTATGGCGACGATGAAATGCCTGAGCAGAATCTTCAACTTGAAATCGAAGAATCAAACAGCCAGCAACCTGATCAGAAAGATCCAAACGAGAAAAAATTAGAAGGCAAGCAATCTCATGACATGCAATCGGATCAAAAGCCATCTGATCGAACGCGCTTCAAAAAAACATGACTGAAGCATTGCTGGAACCGTTTACTTATAACTACATGTTTACGGCTATCTGGGTCAGTGCGCTGGTTGGTGCCGTCTGCGCTTTTCTTTCCGCATACCTAATGCTCAAAGGCTGGTCACTGATTGGTGATGCACTTTCACATTCGGTTGTACCAGGTGTGGCTGGTGCTTACATGCTCGGCCTGCCTTATTCGCTGGGCGCTTTTATATCTGGTGCTTTGGCCGCTGCGGCCATGTTGTTTATCACACAACGATCCACACTAAGAACAGATGCCGTGATTGGCCTTATCTTTACTGGATTTTTTGGCTTAGGCCTGTTTCTGGTTTCACTCTCGCCTTCTTCGGTACAAATAGAAACCATTGTGTTTGGCAATATACTCGCCATAACACCTTTTGATGCCTTGCAGCTGGTTATTATTGCCAGCATCTCGCTTGTGCTGTTATCGCTGTTCTGGAAGGACATCATGGTGGTGTTCTTTGATGAATCACATGCGCGTTCCATTGGGCTTCATACCAACGCAATCAAGATCATGTTTTTCACGCTGCTCAGTGCATCAACCGTTGCAGCGCTACAAACCGTCGGTGCTTTTCTGGTAATCGCAATGGTGGTCACACCGGGTGCAACAGCTTATCTGCTTACAGATCGTTTCCCAAGGCTTATCTTAATCAGTGTGTGCCTTGGCTGTATCACTAGCGCAACAGGTGCGTACTTAAGTTATTTTTTGAACGGTGCTACCGGTGGAATCATCGTGTTATTGCAAACACTGGTTTTTGCAGTAGTTTATATTTTCGCCCCCAAGCATGGCTGGATGGCCGCCCGTAGAAAAACCCGCGAACTCAGCGAACAGGCAATACAGCAGGTTAGTCAACAATGAACTGGCTACTCGAACCATTGCAATTTGCCTTCATGCAGCAAGCCCTGGTAATCGGATTATTCGTCACGATTCCTGCTGCGGCATTGTCATGCCTGCTGGTACTCAAAGGCTGGTCATTGATGGGTGATGCGGTTTCACATGCTGTGCTGCCGGGCGTTGTCATTGCTTATGTAGCAGGCATTCCCATATTGGTGGGTGCTTTTATTTCGGGCATGATCTGCGCTGCACTGACGGGCTTTCTCAGTACCAACAGCAGGCTAAAAGAAGACACCGTAATGGGTGTTGTATTTAGCGGCATGTTTGCCTTGGGTATTGTGCTGTTTTCATACATCCATACCAATATACATCTCGATCAAGTGTTGTTTGGCAATATCCTTGGCATCACCTGGCAGGATGTTTTAGTTACGGCAATATTAAACACTCTTGTGTTGTTGTTGTTTTTGCTAAAGCGCAATGACATTCTGGTGTATGCATTTGATCCACAGCATGCAAGTGTCGTGGGCCTTAGCATCAACTGGATGCACTATGGCTTACTGGCTATGTTGTCGATGGTGATCGTGTCGTCAATTAATGCTGTTGGTATTATTCTCGTTATAGCCGTTCTTATAGCGCCGGGTGCAATCAGCTTTTTACTGACCGATCGCTTCCACACCATGCTTTGGCTGGCCATGTTCATTGCAGCGCTATGTAGCGTAACGGGTATTGTATTGAGCTATCACATCGACAGCGCGCCCGCACCAACCATCGTCGTTATTATGTCCGTGGTCTTTATCATTGCCTTTATCTGGGCACCCAAGCGTGGGCTTGTGTCCATCAATGCACGCCAGCGGCACCAAACTCAGAATCGACCGTCGTAAACAAAACCGTAAGTTTTATAGGGCTAAATAACCGCAAGAAATTCATGGTTGTTAATGAGAATTATTCGTATTAACATTCGTCTCATCAATAAGTTGATTGTGCCTGCTATGAAAAGATACTTGAATCTATTTTTACCCATGACGCTGCTCTCAGCGATTGCATCCACAGCGATAGCTGCTGACGAAGTCAATGTTTATAGCTACCGCCAGCCGTTTCTTATCGAGCCTATCTTCGCTTTGTTTACAGAAGATACGGGTATCAAAGTCAACACGGTATTTGCTAAAAAGGGTCTGGTCGAGCGGCTTAAGAACGAGGGACGCAATAGCCCTGCAGATGTGTTACTCACCTCCAATTTCAGCAACCTCAGTGCAGCTGTTGATGCGAAAGTGACGGCCCCTGTAGAGAGCGATGTACTTAATAACAATATTCCCGCCGAGTTCCGAGACCCTGATAACCATTGGTTTGGCTTAACCAACAGAGCGCGACTTATCGTTACCTCTAAAGATCGCTTGGCGACAGGTGCACCGACGCGCTATGAAGATCTTGCAGACCCTGCGTACAAGGGCAAGCTGTGCACTCGCAGTGGCAAGCATTCTTATAACGTTGCCTTGTTTGCTTCAGTCATGCAACACGCTGGTGATGATGCAGCCAAAAAATGGCTGGTAGGCGTCAAAGACAACTTAGCCAGAACACCGCAGGGTAATGATCGTGCGCAGGTAAAAGCCATTTCAGAAGGCGTGTGTGATATCGCGGTAATCAATTCGTATTATATGGGTGCGATGCTGGACAACGAAGAACAAACTCTATGGGC
>CALHRQ010000105.1 GCA_938038175.1 uncultured Granulosicoccaceae bacterium
GGCACCACCCGACGTGAAGTCAAACTACTCGGTGAATTTAACACCAGCAATCCGGCTGCAGGAGAAGGCTTATTGGTTGGTGATATTGCCTTGGTTCAGTGGCTACTCAATCGGGGCAATAAAATAGATCGCATTGATTTGATACTCACCGATGCAGAAGCAGAAAATCTTCAAGACACACTGCCGGCGACAC
Organism: uncultured Granulosicoccaceae bacterium; assembly: GCA_938038175.1. Classification (GTDB taxonomy): domain Bacteria; phylum Pseudomonadota; class Gammaproteobacteria; order Granulosicoccales; family Granulosicoccaceae; genus Granulosicoccus. The sequence goes on from CALHRQ010000105.1 coordinate 194, forward strand.
TCAAACTCACCAAAGCAGCTTCGCGACGCGAAACCATGCAGGCGATGACGCGCGGCTTTCAAATCAATCTGACCGCCATGAGCCTGCTATCACTGGTGGTAGGTGCATTTCTTATTCACAACACCATGACCTTCGCTGTACTGCAGAGAAGGGAGTTATTTGCAATCAAACGTATAACCGGCTTAAGTGCACAGGCAGTCTGGATAAGTATCGTTGCAGAGGCATTGGCCATTAGCCTCTTTGCCTCATTAATAGGTCTGCTACTCGGCTATTTTCTGGCGCACGGCCTTATCCAGCTGACGACGCAAACCATTAATGATCTGTATTTTGTATTGCATGTGCAAACCGTTCGATTCAGCCCGTGGCTTGCAATTGGCGGCCTGGCTTTGGGCATGGGAACAAGCCTGCTTGCTGCAAGCATTGCCGCCACCGATGCCGCTACAACAAACCCTACTAGCGCTCGCTCACGTTCACTAAAGGAACAACAAACCAGACACTGGCTACCCTTGCTTGCAACAATAGGCAGCGTTGTGATCCTGCTCGGAATTATCCTAAGCCTGATCCCTCTAAAATCACTATTGATAGGCTTTGCCGCACTGATGCTGGTCATTGTGGGCTATGGCCTCTGCCTACCCTGGCTTAGCTATAAAACAGGACATCTATTAAGTCAGTTACTCTCTGGCACAAACACCATAATAGCCATGGCGGCTGGTAGTATCAGTCGTAATATCAGCCGAACTGGTCTTGCCATTGCAGCCTTAAGCGTCGCTGTATCTTCCACGTTTGGTGTCAATGTCATGATCGGCAGCTTTAGAGATTCAGTGGACCAATGGCTTGGAACAACGCTACATAGCGATGTGTTTGTTTCTACATCGTCGACAGTCTCGAACAAAGCAGATACAGCCTTGAGTGACAAATTGCTGGCCCGTGTACGCGCAGTGGATGGCGTGCAATCTATCAGCACAGGACTTACTCGCAACATCACAAGCAATATCGGCCGCTTTGATATGTTAATACTCAAGCCGCACAACGACAAAGCAGACGGCATGACGTTTTTAAGTGACAATCAAGAAGCAGGTTGGCAACAATTTTTACATGATGATGCTGTACTGATCAGCGAACCGATTTCAACCAAATACGCTTTGAATGCAGGCGATAACATCACTTTATTTACACCACAAGATGGTGATCGTGTGTTCGTTGTTGCGGGTGTGTTAAGAGACTATGGTTCGAGCCACGGCAAGCTCACCATGTCAAGACGAACGTATAATCGGCATTGGACTGACGAAACATTATCTACGCTGGGCATTCTTTTTAAAAAAGGAGTGGATGCAACCGAGGATATTCGCAACGCCCTGGCTGACAGTGAACAACCCCTGCGCATTCACGCTAACAGAACAATCCATGAAAACTCTTTAGCCGTGTTCGATCGTACATTTGAAGTCACACGTGTACTGCACTGGCTTACAATCGGCGTGGCATTTGTTGGTGTGTTTAGTGCACTGTTAGCGCTGCATATGGAACGCGCACGAGAACTGGGCGTACTACGAGCTACCGGTGCAACGCAACTACAATTGGCTCTGCTTATAGGTACGCAAACGGCCATTATGGGCTTGATGGCTGGCCTGTTTGCAATTCCATTAGGCTGGATAATGTCGGAAATTTTAATTCACGTCATTAACCTGCGTTCGTTTGGCTGGAGCATGCAAAGTTTTATACCGTCAGGCGCAATCAGCACGACTTTACTGCTTGCGATCGTCTCTGCATTGTTAGCGGGCACGTACCCTGCGTGGAAACTCAGCCAAAGCAACATTGCGAATACGCTGCGGGACGAATAGCTGGCACTCATAATAAAACAGATGAGTTGCATAGCGAGCTTCACGAATCACATTGGGCTGATTGAAACAAATATAGAGGCGATGTTAGCACCTAAGATACCACTACTTTAGGTGAGTAGCATAGCGGGCCTTAATTAGTTCAATTTTAGGATCAATGTAACGTATACAAAAAGTTTCGCTGAGCCTTTTTTCGTAGTAGTGATGGTAGCGCTCTAGAGACGGCTTAAATTCAACGCAGTGCAACACTTTGGTCACCAGTGTTTTTGAAAAGCCCGCTTGTAATTTCAGTAATGTATTGCTGACACGTATAAATTGTGCATCGTTAAACACATAAATTGCACTGCGGTATTTATCCCTCATACCATGATTTGAAGTGCTTGCATGTGTGTGCAGGTGCAGTTCAATCAAATCTTCTTCAGAAATTATCCGTGCATCAAAATCAAGTTCCACCGCCTCAGAATATCTCTCATTTGGTTTTACTGATTTAATAAAACCCTGACGAACCGAACTCACGCCCTTTAATGCATTAAATACGGCTTCTGTGCACCAGTGACAGCCACCACCAAAACCTATTTGTATCAGATTAGCTGTAGCCATAATCGGACCTTGAAGTTAGAACGTACTTAATAAAACGGTAGCAAGGGCTCTGAACAGATGAAACCCAATGAACAGCCAAGACAATCAAATCCACTAAACCGAACCGGGCTGCTGGCTATAATCAGGCACACCCCTTGCCTTTATCCTTATTCAGCTGCGTCCTGTTTTTCACTCGGACGATCGTTTTTTTCACATTTTTGTGACGTAGCTGACAGTCATAAGACTGGTGTAAATCTTTAAAGCATGGTGATATTACACCTTTCGGAAAATGTACATTTTAAAGAGTTTCTTCGATGCAATCTCCACCACTTGATTATCCACTCAACAGAGATGCCGCCCGCAATGATGCAGACACAAAAGTAGCGATGCAACTTGCTCAAAACGGCAGAGAGCCTGACAGTAGCAGCAAAACAACCGCATTGACTATTGTTGACCTGCTTAGACGACTCAACGAAGATAAACCTATCACCGATGAAATGATTCGCGAAGCTTGTCACGGCATCACCAGACCCACCAAGGCATAGCGTTTTAATCAGGCATGACCCGTCCTGTGTTTGCCTCACATGATTTACCTCACCTGGTCTTGCTTGATTTGGTTTACATGACTTGGTTTTGCCACGCAACTCGTTAAAGCCTTGCTTTGAGTAGCAAGGTCTCAGCACTTTTGATAGCATGCAGCCATGCCATCAAAAACCACACGCCCACAACTCTCCTGGGCAATGTATGACTGGGCAAATTCTGCCTTCTCAACCACCGTCATGGCGGGATTCTTTCCTTTGTTCTTCAAGCAATACTGGAGCGGCGAAGTCGCAGCAACAACCAGTACGCTCTATCTTGGCATCGGCAACTCGCTGGCAAGTTTCATTATCATGCTCATGTCACCATTGCTTGGTGCACTTGCAGACAGTGGTGGTACACATAAGCGCTGGCTGATCCGCTTTGCCATGCTAGGCATCCTGGCAACAAGTAGCTTCTTTTTTGTGCAGCAGGGTATGTGGCCATTGGCCGTGCTGATCTACGTTATTGCCATTATTGGTTTTTCGGGCGCTAACGTTTTCTATGACGCTATGCTGCCCCTTCTAGCACCGCAATCTCAGCAACACAGTTTATCGGCCCTGGGATTCGCTTTGGGTTATCTCGGCGGCGGCTTACTGTTTTTAGTTAATGTACTAATGACGCTAAAACCCGAAGCCTTTGGCCTGGTTGACGCAGCAGAAGGTGTGCGGTGGTCGTTTGTCAGTGTGGCGTTTTGGTGGTTACTGTTTACAGTGCCATTGGTTTTTTTTGTAAAAGAACAAAAACCAGGCGCAGATCAGCCACGCGGTATCAAAGATTCTTTGCAAAAACTTAAAGCCACCATCAAACGCATTATTTCAAATAAAAACGTATTGATATTTTTAATTGCATACTGGTTTTATATCGATGGCCTCGCCACCATTATTCGTATGGCAGTGGATTATGGTTTATCCATTGGCTTACCATCAAACAGTTTAATTATTGCTTTACTTATCGTGCAGTTCATTGGCTTTCCAGCGACACTGGTTTTTGGCCGTATTGGCAATAAATATGGCGCCAAGCGCGGCCTATGGATCGCTCTAAGCGCGTATGTCGTCGCGACTTTTGCGGCAGCTTTTATGCAAACTGCCTTGCATTTTTACTTGCTGGCCGTTGTACTTGGCCTGGTTCAAGGTGGGGTACAAGCACTTAGTCGCTCCTTGTTCAGTCAGCTGATACCACCCGAAAGAAGTGGCGAATACTTTGGCTTTTTAAATATGCTGGGCAAGTCGGCGGCTATTCTTGGTCCGGTACTAGTGGGTATTATTGGGGAGCTTAGCGGCAGCTCTCGTATCGGTATCGTATCCATTCTGTTGCTGTTTATTATCGGTATGTTTTTTCTGCGTTATGTTAACGAGCCAACGCACCAGCATCCTGCAACAGCTCATTAATAGCCACAGCCAATGCTCTATAGCCCGCCTCATTAAAATGCACAGAGTCTGACTTCATCGACGGCTTTTTTATCAAGGATGCAACGATACTGTCTTGAAGCGGCAGCTTATGCTTATCCGCCAATTCTTTGTAAAACTCGGCCGTACTGGAAAACAATGATTTTAACGGCAGGCCTACCAGCACGATTTGTATTTTCTGTGCTTTGGCATAAGCAATCATTGCATCAAGATTATCACGCGTTTCACCCAAATCCTGATTCCGCAAAATATCGTTTCCACCTTCAAACAATATGACAAGATCTGCATCATGTTCTGTCAGGGTATCCGCAAAGCGGCGCAAACCTTCAGCCGTTGTCTCACCTGAAATACCAGCGTTTATCACTCTAAAGCCGGTGAGTTCCTCAAGCACGGCAGGATAGGCCTTATCAAGTCCAACCCCCTTGCCTGCCGTCAAACTATCGCCAAACGCCACAATGGTATCGCTTGCGGCCAGTTTATCGAGTTGAGGCTTATCACAGGCGGCAAGCAACAAAAAAACCAGCATCACCATCCATAAACAGACTGATTTGCGCACCTTGCTATAATGATCAAGCTTACCGTTGCGCATAGTCACACCCCTCATATGCAAAAATTCATTGGTGTCGTTCTGTTGCTGATTGCCTATGCAATGCTAATTCCGGGCCTGACAAAGCCCATGCTAAGCGTTGCCGGCACAGTAGAAAAAGCGCAATTGGTAGATCTTGGACAAGAACTACTGCAGGAAAACCGAGATTTGCCTCGGTTTGTGTTGCAGATGGCGGATAGAGTCATCGAAAACCTGAAGGTTTCTGGGACCGTTTCAGCATTTGACAAAACCAACAGCATTTTGGGTACAGCGCGTGAGCTATATGAAAATCAGCACGCGCCTGTGGCTGGGCTCATACTGTTATTCAGTGTCGTTATTCCAGTTTTAAAAGCACTACTACTCTTAGCATCACAGCTACCACTGAGTGCCACTATCAAAAACAGACTGTTGTGGATATGTAACAATAGTAGCAAATGGTCAATGGCCGATGTGTTTGTTGTGGCAATCTTTGTTGCGTTTCTTGCTGCCAACGGACTGCAAGAAAGCCGCGGGCTGGTTGATTTCAACTCACAGATAGGAGATGGTTTTTACTTTTTTCTGGCCTACTGCCTGTTATCCATATTAGGAACGCAAGTTCTGACGTACGACAAGCAGGCTGGAAGAGCAATGCAACCATAGTCAACCTTACCAGATCAGCAAGAGCTTACTGATCGGTCGGTAGCCGCTCCTGAACAGGCAGAATAGTGCGTGTCCAGCTCGATCGGCCATGCTCATTGACTGATCGCACTCGCCAAGCGTGATTGGGCGCAGGCGGCAGCGCCACGACCATCGTTAGCCGGCAGTCGCTGCCGTTACAGACAGTTTTAGAGGGCACATCATTAACCACACTTGTCATACTGCCATCAGTTACGTTATAAAAATGGAAATCGTAGCTGATTGCTTTATCAGCAGGTAGCCAAATAAATTCCACCTGTGAATTGGGCAAGACAGCGGCATTCTGTGGGCCTAACGGGATTGGCTCAACTGGCGGATCTAACAATCCGGGTGTCTCGTTAGCACTAACCATATTAAATCGAGTGCGGTTCCATTCCGATTGTCCTGCACTGTTAATAGCGCGAACACGCCAGGCATGATCTCGCATAAACGGTAAAGCAACGACCATCGCTACGCTGCACTCACCGCCATTACACACATTCCTGGCTTTCAGATTGCGCATAAAGTGGCGTTCAATGTCGCCAGATTGACGATTAAAAATATGGAAATCGTAATGGGTTGCAGTGGGCACTGCTTGCCAAACAAACCGGGTTTCGGTATTGACCTTAATATCTGTTGCTTCGATAGGGCTAACATTGATTGGCAGAGCTGGGGCGATAGTTGCCTGATCAGATCCAAACCCGGCGCAACCAGCGCCTACTAGAACCGTTAGCAAACACACACTCAAACTTGCAAATCGTATACTCATCTTTACCTAACCTTTGGCGTTATTTTCAGATGCCTATACTTGAGGAATCCAGGCACTTGGTAAGACTCACTGCGGATTATCCAAAAGCGATAGCCTTCCACGCTTAATGCTATACCCAATTACACAGC
>CALHRQ010000106.1 GCA_938038175.1 uncultured Granulosicoccaceae bacterium
TGTGTTGCGGCAGGACACCGTTCGAGACTTTATTGGACGGTAAGAAAATCTGGCAGGAAAAGAAGTTGAACTAAACTTAACCTGACAGTCACTCGGTTAAAACCGGTAACTGTCAGATGTCATCTGAACTTATACAATTTATATTCTGTTACCTTCCCGGCTTGTTTCAATTCTCTTTTTTCTTAAGCCGCTGCGGCTCGCACCTTAGTCACAATTGACTTAAATTCTTCGTCGCTGAGAATATCTTTCTTTTTAATTCCCATTTGTTTAACTTCGGTTAGCATTTCGGCGAGTTCCTCGTCACTGGATTCGCCTAGTCCTAGTTCGCCAAGTTTATAAACAATTGAGGCCTTGCCGCTTTTCTTGCCAAGTACCACTTCGCCCGCTCGCCCGGTTAATTGTGGGTGCGTGCCAAACATGACTAATGGATCTTCCATGACGTACTGAATCCCAATACCGGATTCGCGTATAAAGTTGCCAGATCCGAGGACGGGCTTGTTACGCGCAATATCGATATTTGACAACTTAGAAAGTAAGTCGCCAAGCTCTGGCAGTTTGTCCAGTTTGTAGCCGGTTTCGTAACCGTAAAGCAAATCAAGACCAAGCATCAGTTCTTCAAGTGCGGCATTACCGGTTCTTTCACCCAGGCCGTTTCCGCAACTGTGAACAACTTCGGCACCAGTAGTTACTGCTGCAAGTTCGGTTGCGACACCCATACCGAAATCATTGTGTGTATGAATTTCAATAGGTAAGCCTGTCATGTCTTTAACCCAACGCACCATATACTTGATAGCTTCTGGTGTGGCACAGCCCATAGTGTCAACAATGCCAATTGAATCTGGCATGGCTTCCTGGGAGATGGCGCGGCACAGATTGGCAAGGTCTTCTTCGCGAGCACGCGTTGTATCGTAAGGAAAGTACACCGTATAAAGGCCCTGCTCGCGGGCATAGTTGATGACATCTTTACTCTTCTTAAAGACGTCTTCCCAAGTCCAGCCAAATTGTGTAACCAGTTTGGGGTAGCCAATTGGAACTTCTATGATGACACCTTGCGCTCCGCATTCCAGCGCCATATCGATGTCTTGTTTCATTGCTCGTGCAAACGTAAAGATGCGCGAATTTAATCGAAGCTTGGAAATTTCTTTTATTGCTTCGGCATCTTGCGGTGACACTGCTGGCATGCCTGCTTCTATGCGCTCAACACCGACTTCATCAAGCTTTGTCGCGATCTCTATCTTGTCGTCGATAGAAAATACAACGCCGGGTGTTTGCTCGCCATCACGCAGTGTAGCGTCGTGTATTTCGACTTTTTCTGGCAACTGCAGCCCGTTGCGTACATCAGGTTTGAAGTTGTATGGACTAACCCACCATTGACCGTCTACGGAATGCGTTTCGCGCATGAATTTGCCTCAATACCATTGGAGAACAGGGAGTTTTTATCATGTATTTTTAGTTTATTCAATAAAATACCTATATTATTGATAGGCATTCAGCTAGCCTAATGTTGGAACAATGGCATATTCAGTTGTATGGATTGCAAATAGTGGTCAGTCCAGAAGATGCAGGTTGAGCAGGTTTACTAAGTTTGTCATTATCGCACTATCGTTATGAAGACCAAAAAAGACATCAGCTCAAAACAGCCAGCCACAGAATCGACCACACTACGTGCCTATTCAACGCTGAGACAAGCCATTATTACAGGCGAAATCCAGGCGGGCGAAAAGCTCAAGGTTGAATCTCTAAAAGCCTCTCTTGCAACCGGTGCATCGCCTGTTCGAGAAGCCCTGAGCTTACTGACCTCAGATCAGTTGGTGGAGCGCCGAGACCAACGTGGATTCAGGGTTGCTTGCGTTAGTAAAGAGCAATTTGAAGAGGTTCTAAGCCTGCGCTGCAAACTCGAACTCTTAGCGCTAAGTGTCAGTATCACCCAAGGTGATACCCATTGGGAGGAGCAGTTAGTGCTTGCTCATCATCACATGGTCCAGTCGCATGCTCAGCCCTCGGATATTTTCGAGCAACACCACAAGGCGTTTCATATGGCTCTTTTGGCGGCTTGTGAATCACCCATACTTTTGCGTTTCTGTGAGCAGCTATACGATCTCAATATCCGCTACCGGTATCTCGCTATCCGCTCAGACAATTACGCTCAAAGAGATGTTGCGGGAGAGCACAAGGCTATTCTGGACGCGGCTATTGCCAGGGACGATGTTGCTGCTGCAGATCTGCTTACTTCTCATTATCGTACGACGGGCAGTTATTTGGTGGGACTAATTGGTTGGAACTGAAGCGATTGTGTACGCGAGCTGTTCGCCAGCAGATCGATGTTTTATTCAAAGTAAATTGATCTAAAAAATTAAAAAATAGTCAATTCAATATTAATACCGATATTATTTATTTAAAATTGCAAAAACAATCTGGATTTTTCCTGGATGTAAGCTGATTTAAAGAGACATACAAAAACAAATAAGCTACTCGCGCATAGGCTGATGCCCGTATCAGTTAAGTATTGCTAATTAGCAGTCTGTGCTTAATTTTGCGAGTGAGTTATGTTTGTTAGTCAGATATTTGGAAGCACTGCATTTCTGCACTGAATGACTGGCCCGTCTAGCGTTAAATTAAATGTTAAGGGTGTTTAATGGAGTATTCTGGTTTGTACAATCACACAGGGTTGCATAACTTGACTGTGTTTGCTCAGTCTAGTCTATGTAAGCGTTCTGATTGTAAGTACTCTAAAATGTATGACCAACAACAATGACTATGCAACAAATAGAAAAATATGTAGAAAGGCAGACCACAACAGATTTGGTTTACCAAAGTTTGCATGGAGACATTTTATCGCTCAGCATACTGCCAGGGGCCAAACTCTCCGAAGTTGAAGTAGCAAGGCAGTTCGGCATATCAAGACAGCCAGTGCGTGATGCATTCAATCGTCTCTGCCACGAAGGGCTTCTGATTATCAGGCCACAAAAAGCGACACAGGTGCGTGGTTTTTCTATGGAACTTATAGAACATGCGCGGTTTTTGCGTCTTGCTGTGGAGATCGAGGTTGTTAATCGTGCTTGTAAGGTCTGGGATGCTAATTGTGATTTGCCATTACAGGAAAACATCGAACAGCAAATTGTGGCAGTTGATGCAGGGGAGACTGATCGTTTTCACACACTGGATGCAGCTTTCCATTCACTTATTTATGATCTTAGCGGAAGTTCGTTTGCCATTCAGACCATGACGGAATGCAGACAAAAAACAGACCGCCTTTGCATGTTGAGCCTGGAGACCGTAAGAGATGCTGGCGCTCTTGTTGATGACCATAAAGCACTTGCCAAAGCTTTAATGCAGCGTTCTGCCTCGAATGCCAGCAAGATTTTACGAAAACATCTAAGCAGGTTGGATGAAACCATTTCGGCTATCCGACAAGCACATACTGAGTATTTTGAATAGTACGGCAACTTGCTTTTTTGCTACCTCCTTAGCTTTCCAGGCTCTGTTTTACACAAGCTAACAGAAAGACTTGGTGGCTATGTTCCTACCCATCGCACTTGTCGATAGGCTTAATTTATGCGATTCCCATCACGTTTTTAGTTTCTGGGAAGGCATTCGAATACTCTAAGCATAAATTCCGGCAAAAACTTTGCGTATTGCGGTAAAGCGATTTCTTAGCCTGCCGCTTATAAGCTAGGGCAGTTAAGAAGGCTTTGCTGATTCTCATTATTCTTTGAATATCGAATCGCATTTATAGCGCCTATACACATTAGTGACAGAGGACCGGAGCAAAACATGATGAAAATTCGCAACAAAAATCTGAATTTGAAGCTCGCGCTCTGTGCAGTGCTAGTAGGTGGAGCCGGATGTTCTACTTACAATACAGGAAGTGGAATCGACTCCAATGGAAATTTTAACGACCGTATTCAGCGGCATGTTTACGCTGGGCTTGGAGTTGGCGCAAGCCGTCTTGAGCCGGATACAAGTGAGGTACCTACCGCTAACGTCGACGATAGGGTTGAGCCAGGTGGGCAGTTAACAGTCGGTATGGATCTGAGCCGTCAGGTGGCAGTTGAGCTTCACACAGCTGACCTTGGTAGTGCTGGTATTTCTCCTACAGGTCGAATTAACTATCATTTAACCGGTGTAAGTGCACTACTTTATGCTGGCAAGAATCGTCACCGTTTTAAGCGTACAGGTCTGACGGGCTATGGCCGTATCGGTGCAGGCTTTCTGGACAATAGTACAGTTGGTGATGTGAATTTCGTTCAGGATAATCAAACGCACTTGCTCCTTGGTGCTGGTGTTGAATATATGACCCGATTAGGTCTTGGTCTACGCGCTGAAGGCATCGCGTTTGATGAAGATGTGCAGTACGCTCAGCTCGGTTTGGTATACCGCACCGGTAAACGCCAACGCAACCGGCCGGTTGAAATAGTTCAAGCGCCTGAGCCAGCGCCTGTTGTTATTGCGCCACCAGTACCTGCTGTTGTAGTTGCACCAAAACCTGTTGATACGTGTAGTGACGTTGTAGGCGTACTTAATGGCGTAGAGTTTCACACCGATTCTGATGAATTAACTCATGAAGCGCAAGGTGTTTTAAATGGCGTTGCTCGTCGCTTGAGTGAGTGTACTTCCGTTCCAGTACGAATCAGTGCTCATACAGACAGCCGTGGGGCTGATGAGTACAATTACGCATTGTCTGAGCGACGTGCTGATTCGGTTGTCAGGTTCCTGAGCGATTATGGGATCGACCCTGAACGTCTTGATGCGCAAGCATTTGGTGAAACTTCACCCATCGATACGAACGACACTAAGGAAGGCCGTAAGCGTAACCGTCGTGTTGAATTAGTACCCGTCGTTCAGTAAGTTCGATGTGAAATAAAGATCGCTACATCTTTGCGTGAATGCAGGATGGCCGAAAAGCCAATGCCATTAGATTGGTGAAGCTTTAAGAGAAAAGCCAGCAATATGCTGGCTTTTTTTGTTTGCAGTTGTTCATTTTATTAGTAGATTTACGTCTCTACCTAAAATGTAAGTGTCGATGCTAATTAAGATTAACTATTGATAATGCTTCCCACGGCGTAGTTGAGTCTAAGTTAAAATTGGTTTGAAGCAGTCGTGCAAACAATCAATTCAAGCATGGACACGACTCTTATGCGCGCTTTAACTCTTCTATCAAACTGTATAAGTTAGCTTTGAAAGTTCAGATGTAATCTGACACCTTACCTTATTTCTTGAGCTTTTTGCAGTCTTGAAAAAAGTGAGGGTTACCGGTTTTAATTGAAGTGCGAACTTTAACTGAAACCAACAAAGGTAACCCTCATGATCCATAGT
>CALHRQ010000107.1 GCA_938038175.1 uncultured Granulosicoccaceae bacterium
AAACCTATACGCAGGCGTTGGCGGCAATCGGAAGCTATGGAATGACTGCCAGGTAACGGCGGTTGAAAGCAATGAAAAGATTGCTGATGTATATGCTCGATTGAATCCAGACGATACCGTTATTGTCGGCGATGCTCACGAATTTCTGCGTACCAACTATGCGGATTATGATTTCATTTGGAGTTCGCCACCATGCCAAACACATAGCCGAATGGCAAAAGCCACCAGACACAAAAGCCGCCGATTCCCCGATATGGAGCTGTACGAAGAAATTATATTTTTGCAGAATTTCTACAAGGGTGAGTGGATTGTTGAGAACGTGCAGCCTTTCTACAAGCCGCTAATTGAACCGACTGTAAAAGTGGGCAGGCATTTGTTTTGGAGCAGTTACAGCTTTGAGGCGGACGATGTGAAGCGACCAAGTAACTTCATTAACATGGCGAACGTTGCTGGTAAAAAGGCATTGATGGACTGGCTTGGTATTCACTACGAAGAAAACATTTACTACAAGGGCAATCACTGCCCAGCGCAGGTATTAAGAAACTGTGTACACCCTAAGCTGGGTGAGCAGATTTTCAATGCAGCGCCTTAAACAATAAAGGTAAGGAGAACTGATTATGAAACACGATACATCATTTATTCGGCACAAATTCAGCGACCACGCATTCCCAACGATGACAATGAGTGAGGTGGAAGCCTTATGTATTGACTACCACGAACACATGCTTGCCAAGTCAAAGAAGCCAGAGTACACAGTCCCGGACGGTGCTAGCAATGAAGAAATAGTAACAGCTACAGAGTCGGCTGGCGGCGTGGTTCAGTATCCGGTCAATAACATTGAGGAGAAAATATGAAACTCTGGATAACAGGCAGAAACCCACTTCCCGATCAATGGGAAGTCTTAGGTATCTATGATACTGAAGGAAAAGCTATCGACCGATGCAAGCAATCATGTGACTTTGTAGCGCCTGCTGAATTAAATCAGGATATGGAAGAAGAAAGAATCACATGGGAAGGTTGTTACTACCCACTTATCACAGAGGAGAGCAAATGAAGGAATTGCAGAAACAAATCGGTGAACGACTGAGAGACTGGCGAAAAAAAGAGTTGCAAAAAGACTCTAAAACTGTAGCTGCAATGTGCAACCTGTCTGCACCGATGTATTCGCAAATTGAGAATGGAGAGCGAGGGCCATCTGTTGTAACTCTTTCAGATATACACACAGCCACGGGAATCAACCTGCATTGGTTATTAACCGGCAACAATTCATAAAGGAGTAACTTCGTTACTAACTGTTACTTGTTTGAATTAAACTAAAGAATCCTTTACGTTAGCCGCTAACATTGCTATAGTTACTACATCGAAGCAATTAACCGAAACAAGGAAAACAAGATGAATACATTAAGAACAATCAAAGGCACAAACGGAATATTCACATTCGATATCTTCAAAAATGAAAATGAAAAAGGCAAGCACGATGGATGGTTCCTTAAAGTAGTTACAGATAATGGTGAGAGCGTAGCAGACGACGCAGAGTGGCTTAGAACTAAAAAGGAATGCATTGACGTAGCCAAAAATATCGCTGGACACTAAGCCGCATACCAATCCCATTATTGATGAAGATAGTTAAATGACTAAACCAAAACCAATAGCAGAGCGCGTACAAGCTCACACAGACAAGCGAAATGCAGCAGGCCAAGTACAAGTCTACGTTCGCGCATGGGTGCTTGAGGGGCAGGAGGATGCCGCCAGAGCTGCAATGCGTAAAGCTGCAAAGAAGTACACGCAGCCTAACCCCGATAACGGTAAGGAGTGACTTTGTTGCCGATTGTTACTTCGTACAAATAAACTAAAGAATCCTTGACGTTAGCCGCTAACGTATGTATAGTTAATACATCACAGCAATTAACCAAAAGGAAAAAAATGATTAAGAAATTCGAAGCGCTGAAGGCCGGTGAAAAGTTTGTCCAAGTATTCGACAAAGAAGCAGCAAAGCAACTGGGGTACAAATCATGAGCAACTACATCGACACGGTAAACGGCCAAAACTGCAACATTGACATACAAGGCGGCGATGAAAGCGATGACGCAAAAGCTGAAAATGCAGTGATGGATTTAAGTGAAACTGGTCTTACTCTTGAGCAAATTGCAGGCAAAGTGCATGAAATGGTAACTAAAGACTGGTATGACCCAAACGGCTTTTCGATTGCAATTGTGCCAATGTCAGAGATTGACAATGACTAAACCAAAAACCACAGCACAGCGTGTAGGGAACCACGCTGCAAGGCGCAAGGATGCTGGACAGGTGAAAGTAAGCGTTAGCGTTTGGGTAGATGAGGGCGACAAAGAAGCCGCGCAATCCGCAGTGAAAAGGGCTGCTAAGAAGTTCGCGCAGCCTAACCCCGATAACGTATAGGAGTGTGAGGCCAATGGCGGCAACTACACCGCATCCATTGAACTCTCTATTGTCTGCCAATAACCAAGAGATAGGTGCTGCCTGATGACTCTACGAATGACTGAACAGATGCTCAGACAGCACCAAGCGAAACATGGAAAAAATAACTGTATCCATCCCCATAAAGGCGGCAAGCTGGAACGACTATCTGACAATGAGTTTCAAGAAAAAACTCAAATTCAAAAAGCTCTGCCACCAGTTGACATTGTGCTCACTCACTACCGCAAACGATACCTTGACGTTGACAACTTCTGCACAAAATGGTTTATCGATGGATTTGTTAAGGCAGGATTACTACATGACGATTCGCCGAAATACGTCCGAAAAATAACGCATCAGCAAGTCAAAATTGAACAATGGGAAACTGAGAGAATTGACATCGAATTTATTATTATTAGTGAAAAAACTATTTGAGCCACTAAAGCCTGATTACGAGCAAAAGTTTGCCCGAAAAGTGATTGATGAGGCATTTGCTGATAACGCGATCGCACAAATAAAACCAACGCTCAGGTGTCACGAAATAACCTCAACAACTGAGCTGGTCAAAAAGTCAAAAGGCACTGGCTGGTGCACCAAGCATCGGCATGATGCAAACCGATACCTTGCCAATGGCCGCATCTGGCAATTCAGAAAAGTTGGCGGCAAAGGCAGACCATCTTTTCAGCTGTATTTAAACTCAACACACGCCTCACAATGGGAGCTCAAGGCCAGGGGCAACCGACCAGTCAGACCACGTGAATTTATACAAGAGTTTCCAGATCAAGCTGACTTCATCACTGAAACCTTACCTGGCTATCTTTTTGCTGACCCTTGCGAAATGCCAAAGCATCAAAACTATGCTGAACACGCTGAAGATGGTTTTGTAATGCTAGAAATTGCTGATCAAAATGGCATTGATAGCACTGGCAATCCGTATTCAGTGGATGATGTCATTCTCAGGTTCAATGACAATCGCGTTGTTTCAATCGAACAAGTCAGCCACATCAGAACTGATGAAGAGATCAAGGCCATTGATCAGGCATGTGTTGATTCCTTACCGGACAGCATATTGCAGCCGCTGAGCAATGATGAAATCAAACGAGTCACTCTTTGAGCCAAGCTGCAGCGTCTTTGTCGAACTCATTATAGTAAGCGCTCACTAGTCAAGAAGATCCCTGACTGTCACACTGCGCACGTGCATGGACGCTTGCCCCAAACTATCATCAGGCGCACCAGGCCAATTACCACAGATCGCAAGATTCAAATTAATACGCATGGGCTGTAGGCTCACATTCTGTGTCACACTGAAAACAGGCAAACCATCAACCAGCAATGACGTTGCCAAAAATAGCAGACAAGCAAGTTAGGAATAACGATGTGTACATTTAACGAAGCGTGGATTGGTACTTGTAAAGAAGCAGGCGAGCCGTTTTGCGAGAAACATACTCAGCTCACATGCGCATCCTGTGGAGAGCAGGCAAGCAGAACATGCGCCCAAACAGGTCAGTTTGTTTGTGGTGCGCCTCTTTGTGAGAAATGTGAGCACACAATTGCAGAAAATGGAACTAATGGCGGGATAGGATTCAACTCGCAAATGCCACCAGAGGGAATGAAGGCGCATTGTCGCAAGGTAGATCAAATTCATAAGCCTTGGTACGAACGGGAAGATTCGTTTAAAAATCTCGAAAAGGAGAATATAGATTGAGCGCGATGCTAAAAGAGTTACACGAAGCATTGAAGTATCTGGAAATGTCGCCACACGCTGAAATCGAACAGGCGGTTTATTGCACGCTGTGGCCTACTGAAAGGTATGGACAGATTCAAATATGTGAGCGCCTTGATATGCGGCCTAGTGAAGTTGATTCGGCTTTGCTTGGGTTAATACAGTCTGGGCATGTTGAAACTGTAGACCCACCAGAACACATTTTTGAAATGTTCGCGATTAAGCGTAATGAAAAGGAGTAGCCAATGTTTAGAATTACACTGATCACTATATTTTTGGCCGGTTGTGCAGATATCGAGCCGGACAATAGAACGCAAACGCAAAAGATGGTCGATGAGGTTCAGCCGTATTGCAGCAAGCCGGTCAGCGTTGCTATTGCTACGGACTTCATGGCGGGTCGTAAGATTACCGTCACGTGTCCTGATAAGGCAGAGAGCACGTGAGCAAAGCAAAATACAATACGTTTCATGAAGCCGGCAAAACAACCGCAAGAAACGGGACTAGGCTAGTGCTTAAAGATGGATGCGATCCAACCAAGTCAACAAACAATGGAATGGACCCCGATCTTAGTCAATGGGATGTTGTGTGCAAGTGTGGTGGGCATTTATCAAGTTACGAAACAGGCCCAAACCCATCATGGAAATGCCGCTCATGCGGTGTTATTCAATAACGTATTGGAGAACTAAAAATGACACCAGAACAAAAGCAAGAACTTGTATCGGCTACTCATCGGCATTTGCAGCTTGATAGCTTGGTAAAAGGTACTTATGGCGAATTTGATGATGAATCACCATTCAAAGGATGCTCGGTTGGATGTTTAGCTGCAGACTTTGGCGTGTACGATGATCACCATGCTTTCGTGGCTAAACAATATGGCTATCCTGAATGGCTTGTACATTTACAGGACTATTTTTTTGAGCAGCTTGGGAATAAGGTCCATACAGAAATAGCAGAATCTATAAATCCTAATAACGACTGGCTGCAAGTCATGCATGCTATTCATTGGCGAATTCTGACAGAGATCGCTTTGCCAAACGCTGGCAGCGCAAAAGAAGTAGTTCAAGCTGTTGCTGACTTGCACAGGGCAAACGAGCCAGCAAGGTCAGCAGCATGGTCAGCGGCATGGTCAGCGGCAAGGTCAGTGGCAGAGCCAGCGGCAAGGTCAGCGGCATGGTCAGCGACAGCGGCAAGGTCAGCGGCAGCGACATGGTCAGCGACATGGTCAGCGGCAAGGTCAGCGGCAGCGGCAGAGTCAGCCGCAGAGTCAGCGGCATATCAAATCGTTCTTGATGAAATATCCTGACATTTTCTAAATAACATATTGGGGAATATAGAGTGAGCAGATTAAAAAGAGTAGTGCTTCAATTTCCAGATGATATGTATCTGAAGCTTAGCCGCGAATCGACTTTCATTTTGCTGAAAGCTGGAACCTCTAACCATATTTTGATCGACGAAGACGAGATAGAAGATTCATCTGCAATGGGTGGAACAAGGCTCCAGTGTTCGGATAATTGTGTTGATTGGACCGATATCCCAGTATCGTCAATTCACCAAACTGAGTAGTTGCAAATGTCAAAACAATACCGACAATTCGACAATGAAGAATTTTGCGAGCTAAATTACAATCAAGCGAAAAGAAAGGTTCAATTGAAAAGTATTTACAGTAAAAAACATAGAAGCGCCTCACTGTGTTTATCAGTAAACTGTTGTGGGCAGTCTAGTGCCACAGTTGTGACGTCGAATAATGGTGTTGATCTTGATGGGATTTCGCATACCTGCGTCCATTGCGGCACAACACTCGAATACGAGCTAGTTAAATCGAATCCTAGCAAATTAAACCTGATTTGACCCTATTACTCGCTGGGTGCTATATTTGCCTTGAGTAATCTCCTCCAAGTTGTATTTTCAACACCCGGCAATTAGCCGGGTGTTTTTTTGCCGGTCATCCATCATGAGCTTTATACACTGGGCGCATTACATAATTGGCATTGAGAAGCCTTATGCAAACGTAGAGGGTGATAGCGGCGGTGAGACTTTTTATGGTTTTACTACTTCTCTGCTTCAGCAGCTTGAAATCGAGCCTCCGAGAGACAAAGAAACCGCGATAGAGTATCTGGATATATATTTCTGGAAACCGCTAAGTTGCGATGATCTGGATTGGTTTGTGGCTTGGTGTTACGCGGACGCTGTCTTTCACCATGGGCTGGGAAAAAGTGCAAACAAATGCCTGCAGGCTGGTTTAGGTGTTGCACAAGACGGCATAGTCGGTCCAGTTACTATGGCTGCCGGTAAAACAGTCAGGCGAACCGATTTTTGGCTTAGGTATGCTAGACGCCGCAACCGATTATTTATAGCAATCGCTCGGCATAGAAAAAAAGACATGAAGTTTATCCAGGGGTGGTTTAACCGTCTGCATGAACTATCTACCACGGCTTATCGATCAATAGGATACGACTAACAATGTTTAAGTCCATAGTGAGACAGGTGGGTATAAAGCATTGTGAGGATTGTGCTGTCAACTATCGGTACTATTCCAGAACAGACAAAGTATACAAAACCAATATCACAGGATTTGACTACACTCACTATGAGTGGGTGATTGATTACACGAATGACGAAGGCAAAGTTCTGCGGCCTCGTATTACCATTAAACCTGACGGTACTGTTACTGTGTATGAAAATGCAGGATCTGATGGCTGCACGCCGGTGTGGTTGTTTTTCAACTGGTACTATTTCGGGGTTAGCAATGGACCGGTTGACCCGGTAACGATGGAGCCGGTTACTGCGCGCGCGTTTTTTTTACACGATTGGCTCTTGAAGATTAGAAAATTTGTAGGTATACCAGTTGATGATATTCATGCTGCTTTCTGTACAGAGATAATGAAAATAAAATATTGGCGAAAGAAATACTATTGCAAAATAGTGACGAAGTTTGGCCCCCAGAATTAACGATTATGAGCTCAAAACGCTTTCTCATCACCATCACACTATTTTCATGGGTTGTGGGTGGGCTAGCCAGCTGCGCAATTCAGCCTACTAAGATCGCTGTAAGCTTGGCACAAGCGCCTTTAGCTGATTCGCTGCTGGTTGAATACATAGAAGATGATGTTCGAATATACGAGAGCATAGGTGTTCAGCTAAAGCGTATGAGACTCCTTTACGATGATATGGAACAGGCCTCAAAGTCAGCAGAGACTTTCCCTGCATGGCTCGAAGATAATTGGTTTCGAGTGGTTGGTGCAGTTCAAGATTGGAACTTTGTGGTTTATTTCCTAGAGCAGCACGCAAAAGAGACAAAAAAACCAGTGCCTGATGGGCTTTTGATTTTTAAGGCAAATGTTGAGGCTGGTTTTAATATAGGCATCGGGCGCGCAAGAAATAAATTCTGGCAAGATGCCGGTGTTGAGATTATCAGAACGCTTGCTATGCTGGTTGCTACTAAGAATGGTGTGTCAATTGGCAGCTGACCTATACAATATACTGGGAGTAGAAAGGACGTCTGATCGGCATGAAATAAAATCAGCTTATCGATCGCTTTCGCAGAAGTATCATCCGGACAAGGCTAATGATGATGGAATAACCGAGGAAGAAGTTCTCGAAAGATTCCAAGAGATTCAGGCAGCTTATGACACGCTCGGCGATCCCACAAAGCGTGCGAGATATGATCAGAGAGGTCATGTCGAGACAGTTCAAAGTAAAGACTCTCGCGCATTCTCTACAATATCTCAGCTATTCTCGCAGCAGCTCGTCAAAAGCAACTATCAGCGTAAGGATTACACCGATCTGATTCGAAATACAATAAAGCAGCAGAAGGTTGGGTTTGAGGCAAGTGCTGAAAAAATGGAAGATGCACTAAGTAATGTAAAATCCCTGGTCGAAAGCTATACGGATGCTCCAGCGATAGAAGCAGCGCTTACCCAACAGCTCGAAGTCATCAACAGTCAGCTGCAGACAACCAAAGACAATATCGACATAGCTAATACAGCCTTAGAAATCATTGAGTCGTATAAGTACACTGGACCTGCTGAACTGCCAGGGATCAGAAGCTTTACGGTTACTGACGATGGCTGTTTTGCGGATTTAGAATTCAGATAACATTTAAAATGATCGAACTTCTTACCATGCTGGATACGAAGGGATCATGTACCTCTCTTTCCCAAATGCAAAATAGCGGCAGCTTCCCGGCCGACAAGTCGTCATATAATACGACGCAAGTATGTCCCGCATGTAAGAACACAAGTAAAACCTCATCAATGGATTGTTGGCGCTGTGGGGGTGCAAAAAAAATACGGAATGTAAGACAGGCCGAATCGCAACCTGCTTATCGTGCACAACAAATGGATGCTTCCTATGTGGCCAGCCTATGCTCTGGAATAGAAGAATATAAATTCTATGCTGGTTTGGTGCACATTTGTCATTGCCAGGATTCAGCCACAAAGCTGGCCTATTACATAGCACAAAATGTGCTATCAAAAAAAGCAGCGACGTGGAGATTGGATGCAGAAAAGGCTAGCGACAGAGTTGCTGGTATCGCCCAGGCAGCGTTGATCGAGCTTTCAATCTATCCGGACAAATTGAATCAAAGTAGCTCTGCCAAAATTGTGGGTGTTACAAGACAAAGTTGGAAGGAGACCTGGCAACAAAGACAATATGATATGTTTTCTCAGATGAAAAGCTGGTGTGACGATCTTGACTCACATATGTTGCGTCGACACCGTGGGGCTGGGGGTTGACAGCCCTGCCATGCAGGGATACTATTTCCCTATTATGCCATTGCTGAATCTCGAGATTTACAGCTGAAGACTCGAGTCCTAACTGGGCCGTTCAAGAAAGAACCTCAGTACATCTATTTCAATTTCCGCGAAGCTCACGACCGCTTGATGAAAGGCGAAGATGTCGTTTGTTTAGCAACCGAAGACCGAATATCTCGAAGCGATGGCGTCATTTATAAAAACTTTGAGCCGATTACACAGGCTCAGCTCATTGAGACATTTTCAGAACAAAGATTCAGGAACTGCCGTGAAAACGACTGACCCTTTGTTTCAAGCGCCCCGTAGAATAGGCCTGCTATATAGACTCAATCGTTTTTCTATGGCCAATTTGCATAGTTTGGCTGCTATTGGTGTTGTAGCGCTGCTAATACTGATAATTCTGAATGCTGCATTACTTGTGAAAGTATGGTGAGCCCTATAATGCAGGATGTAACCTGCAATCCATTCGATTCAGAAGCACAGTTCCGAAGTGATTGGCGCTATTTGCAAATCACATTTGACGGACAAGAGGTAAATCCCAAGCGTTTCTGTTTTGCATCGCGTGAAAATGGCTACATTGAAGCCTACAAATACGATGAAAGTGGCGAGTTTGAACTCGATGCCGATACTGGCCAGCCCAATATCACACGCATGGATGGCAAAGTAGACATTCAGGGGTCTGCCAATTACCAGGTTTGTGGTGTCTGCCGTAAGAACTGGAAAAACAAAAACTGGTGGGAGATAGCAGCATGACAGCGGTAGGATTTATCCGAGATCTGGAGTGTTTGTTTAAATCCACAGCCGACAACACGCGTATAGCGCGAATATTAAACGTTCGTGAAACGAGAGATTTGGCTCGTAGTGTAGGTGTTCCTGTACGCAGCAGTCCTTATACAAGAGAAGTTGACCTGATCGAGATGATTAGATTACAACTTCAAAAGGGTAAACAACCCAGAGCGTGCTCTGGTTGTGTGCTGTCTGGCCGCAGATGGCTAGCAGCTAATGCTGGAAGGCCTATAACACACAGCATCGACTATGAAGCTCTCGAAAAACTCACACCAACGGTTTCAGTCGATCTCAAGCGATTACTGGACTTCATTACAGGCGCTTATGGAGTAAAGTTTGAACCAGCGAGGAACGTTGTTCCTGACTTCACTATGGATGCTGGCGAGATTGATAGCATGCGTGGTGGCACGCTAGGCACGACTACAACGTTTGTCAGTCAATCAGATGATATTGACGTTGGAAAAGACCGCTTTATAAGCGCGCATATCCGCTTTGATACCATGGAGTTCTGGGATAGACCGTTCTTTTTCACAGTCTGTGCCCATGAGCTATTCCATTTGCTTGGTTTAGATCATGCGCCTGATGAAGTTCTAGCTGATTTGATGAAAGCTTTCTATCAAGGACCACTATTTATTAATCAGTTTGGCTTGTGGTCACACCAACAGATGCTGCAACGCTATGTGACTGGCACATTGCCAGCTTAATGTGTATACCTATGTTGCTACTATCTTTGCATGGCGTGTATCGGCAACCGGGTTGATGCTGTATCCCATACCACAAGCATATCCTACGTGCTCGGCGCTAATGTATAACAGCGACAAGGTGCCAGCAGCCAACGAAGACCATTGCTTAGGCTCGGCTTAGCGCTGCGAAGAGTAGATCAACGCCGCTTTGACAGCTCTGCTGGAAGTAGAAAGGCACAGGTCATTCAGGCACAGACGGAATGTATTAATCAGTTAGTCCGCGAGGTCGCTAGGATTATCGTCGACAACCCGGAACAGCTTCGAGGTGAGTACGTAGACGAAATTAGGGCCAATACCAGGGTAGAGACGTCTGTTAGTGCTAGTGTAGCGCTGACTGTTGTCAGTGGCGAGGAAGCTTTAGGCGCATTGTTCGAGGCTGAGCCGGCCTATTTGCCTGACTTTGTGGCCGTACCCATACAAGACAACGTGAACCTCAGTCAGTTGGCAGAGTTTGGTGGTGAATTTGGTATAGGGGGCGAGGGTGGCAGCGTTCTTATAGGCGAGACGCGTTACCTTAACGTACCTCCAGGACAAGAAGGCGAGTTCAACAACGTACACGCTGGGCTATACGAGCAGTTGGAACGCATAGGCCCCAACAACAGGCTACGCATATTGATAGCCTACCTACCGAGACATCCAATAGCAGACATAGTGCGTGATAGGATAGAGTCCGACTATATAGGCCTCTGCATGCGAGATAGGTTGCGATGAAAAGACGTAGTTTTCTACAGTTGGTTGGCTTAACCGCCGTTGCTACTTCCAAGCCAGTTTATAGCAGCCCTATGCCGCTACAATCAGCGGCTGAAATAGGCGCAACACAAAAACTTTTTGTTCCTGACGAGATATCTTCAGAGGAAGAGACGTATGGACAATTAATTGTTGCCGAGAATGATGGCACAGATACACATGGAAATTCATATCTAGAAGATGATCACTTGATAGTCTTTCCTTGCGGTAGAGTGATTTGTGTCACGTAATGCTCAAACATCGATTCTAGATCGATACGATGCGAGGCGCTTGGCACGATCTACGATTGGCAGCTAGTACCCTAGCGACCGACTTGAGATCGAGCCTTAGATAGCCACGTAGGGGCACAGGGGCACAGCTCGGGGATGCGACCCTGCATATATACCCTTTTAGGTACTTCCTGGCCGATATTACGTACTACCCCTGGGGCGAGTTCCCGCTCTCTTAGTGATATATCTGCCAGAAAAACCCGTTTCGTTTCGCTTTAACTCACACTCATGAGACCAGAATGGCGGCAAAAAAGAAGGCCACGGCTAAAAAATCGGCCGTGAATAGTAAAAAAGGCTCCAAAGTGGCCAAAACTGCTGAAAAAGAGCCTCAGTTAGAATTTATCGATGTTGGAATGCTAATTCCATACGTCAATAATGCCAAAACACACAGCGAGGCGCAGGTTGGTCAAATTGCGGCATCTATCACAGAATTTGGGTTCACGAACCCGGTTCTGATCGATTCTGAAAATGGTTTGATTGCAGGCCATGGCCGGTTGATGGCCGCGCAGAAACTCGGAATAAAGCGAGTTCCTGCGCTTCGACTGGGCTATCTGACGGAATTACAGAAAAAAGCCTACATTTTGGCCGATAACAGGCTTGCAGAGGTTGGTACTGACTGGGATCTGGAACTATTATCAATTGAACTCGAAAGTCTAGATGTAGATGGCTTTGATATTGAGTTAACGGGCTTCGATAAAGACTTTATTATCAAAATTGACGATGAAAATCCGAATGACCCGGATTATTCTCCTGAATTGCCAGAAAATGCTGTAACACAGCTTGGTGATTTATGGTTGATGGGTGATCATCGTCTTTTTTGCGGCGACAGCACCCTGGTAGATAACGTCGCTGCATTAATGGATGGGCAATTGGCTGATCAATTGGTCACTGACCCTCCATATAACGTGCATTATGTGGGTAAAACGGCTGAATCTCTGAAAATTAAGAACGATTCAATGGATGATGAGTCATTTCGGCAATTTCTGGCCGATGCTTTTTCAAATGCTGATTTGCATTTAAAACCAGGTGGCGTTTTTTACATCTGGCACGCCGATTCTGAGGGATATAACTTTCGTGGAGCCTGTCGAGATGCAGGATGGAAGGTTAGACAGTGCCTGATATGGAAAAAGCAGACCATATTGATGGGTCGCCAGGACTACCATTGGAAGCATGAGCCATGCCTATACGGCTGGAAGGACGGCAGTGCTCATCTGTGGGCCGCCGATCGCAAACAAAGCACGATCTTAGAATTCGATCTACCGACCCGCAGTTCTGAGCATCCAACAATGAAGCCGGTAGAGTTGTTTGAATATCAAATACTGAACAACACAAAAGGTGGAGATATAGTGCTAGATTTGTTCGCTGGTTCTGGAACCAGCGTAATAAGTTGTGAGATTAACGGCCGGTTGGCGCGTTGTTTAGAGTTCGACCCGAAATATTGCGATGTTATTGTTAAAAGATGGCAGGAATTTACCGGGAAAAAAGCCACATTACTCTCAACTGGTAAAACTTTTGATGAAGTGACGGAAAAACGTCAGTAATTCATGGCTGCTCCGACACAGACTGTATCTGTTGATCAATTAGCCCAGGTTTGTGGCATTACATCTAGAAGATGTCAACAATTGGCTAAACAAGGCGTTGTTCACAAGACCTCAAACGGAGAGTACCTGTTTATACAGTCGGTCAAGGGATATATAAGCTTTTTACAAGGCAATTCCAACCAAGACGGAGAGTCGTCGACTGCAGAACAAGCAGCAACACTGAAGAAGTGGCAAATTGAAAAAACTCGCAATGAATCTCGAAGGATTGAACTCGAGTTACTGAAAGAGCAGAACATGACAGTTCACGTTGAGACAGCGCAAGCAGCTGTTGCTCACTGCTTTGCCACAATAAAGCGTGCTAATAAAAAATGGCTTAATCGCATGCACTCAAAAATGCCCGGACTGCCAATATCAGTCGTAGAAGACAATCAACGTGAGTTAATCGAGTTATTTAATTCCTTTGCCGACCTCAATATCAGAAATTGAGTTCTGCGAAGCGGTCGATTGGCTTGCTGATCAACTTACAAGGTCGTTCAAAACAGAAGAACTGATTTCGTTTGTCCAGTTTCTGGATACGATTTTCAGGATGTCCCCGATCGCTTCAAACAGCGAAGACGGTATTTGGGAGACCCTGCCCTGGCAAGTTGGCATCGCGCTGGTTGTAAGCGATCTGGATATTAGTGATGTTGGCATCCAGAAGCCGACGCAGCGCGGCATATCAAATATTTTGTTGGCTTTCGCTTTGTATGAGGCCTGCTTTCGTAAGCGAAATGTCGGCAACTGGCAGCCTCGTGATAAAGACGCTAAAACCTTTGGTAATCGGCATGTTGGTCCAGCGATCGATGTTATGCCAGAGGTCGCCAATAAGCTCATTACGAGGCGACATAAAGATCCTAACAACTCGGTTCAGTTCCGAGGGTTCCAAGATGCCTATTTTCAGGTATCCCCAGCCCAAAAAGATCAGGATTTTCGCGCCGATTCGATCGCAACTGCCGAAATTGATGAAGCCGACGGCATGCCTCTGCGAGTTCAGAAGGGTGAAGGCAATGAGCGGGGTTCTTCGCCTTTTGAATTAGTCAAAGGCCGCATGGATGCAGAAGATTATCCAAAATGCGTGGTTGTATCGACACCTCGTGTCCAGGGCAGCTCTAATATTGAAAACTACCTTTCAGAACTTGAGGTTGTTCTTAATTGGTACTTGCCTTGTCCACAATGCGATCGGCATCAGCGGCCAGTTTGGGGCGATGCGGCAGAAACGGGTGCTCATGGCGTTATCTGGGACGAAGTACATGCTGATTCAGCTTTGGATGAGCACAGAAGTGGGCTGACCGCTCGCTATAGATGCGAGTTTTGCGATACAGAGTTCGATTTTCAGCAAATCCTTGAGCAAAATGAGCAAGGATATTGGGCTTCAGATACCGTAAAACTGGTCACCGAACCGTACGGTTGGGTGGATCCAGAGTGGAATAAACCGGTTGAAAAGCCGATCAGCGTTGGTTTTCAGTTCCCAGGGTTTTTTTCTGGAACGAATAAAGCGCTTTCAAATGGCGTGACTGGCTGGCTTCGTGCCCTAAGACACAAGAGACTAGGCGATGATAGAGCCTGGATACGCTGGAAAAACGAATATGAGTCTGTCACGGTTGACCAGTCAACCGGTGCGATGCGGATTGACGGCAAGTCACTGCTTTCTTATCGCGAAGACTTTGATCAGATACCAAATGAAGTCCAATATGTCGTTGGTTTCTGGGATTTAAACAATCGCCGGGGTTCCATGGGGATGTTTTGTGGCTTTGGCGCTGGAATGGAATGTTGGATTTTGGAGTTCCATCACCTTAAGGGTTCACCGACCGAACACCGGCAGGAAATATGGAGCATAACCGAAAGACATCGCCAGCGAGTCAACGAGCGAAAAATTGAAGTCAGCGCTTGCATGGTTGACACCGGCGATATGATCACCGAAGTTCGTTTGATCTGTGATCGCAATCCGGTTCTATACATACCAACCAAAGGCTCCTCCATAAGAGGCAAGAATGCCTTCGAGTGGTCTGGAAATAACAAGCACAGTGAAGAATCACTGGGCATGATTGGTACGGACACGCTTAAAAAACTGATTTTCACTCGATTGCAGCAAGATCGAGATGAAAGAGTTGGCAAGATTCACATTCCGATCGGTGAAGATTTTAACTTGGTCTTTCTCGAAGGTCTGGTTGGCGAAGAACTGGTTCACGTATGGCGTGATGGTAAAAACCCAGTTGAAGAGTGGCATCGTGTATCGGAGGGAATATGGAATGAGCCTCTTGATACTTTTGTAGGGTGTTATGCGGCAATAGATTATTTAGAAGCAGAGTTTGGTTTCTGTTTGCTTGATGAGCCCATCGTTGAAACGGAAGATGATGAGCCTTATCCGCCAGAAAATACCCCTAATCTGATCAGACAGGATTCAGACGACCTTATCGAAAAATACAGCGAGGCTAGTGATTTGGACGAATATGACGCAAGCTCGTTGAGAGATAAATATAGAACGTGAAAAACTGCATCACGTTGATCGACAAAGCAGTCGACGCTAATGCGCTAGATTGCTGGCAAACTGCGAAAAACTTCACACACGTTTTGGCATCAGAAGCGTTTGAGACTTTTCACTTGGATGGAAATTATCTTAAGGGTGAGCGTATCTGCTATGAAAACGTTGATTGCCGTTCTGTTGGTTGGGCAATACTACATGCCTGTGAAGAGTACGGGCAGCTGGATGCGATTATGCCTGTGCAGCCACACAACTGGGTACAGGAAGACTCTAATTTTTATCTTATTCCGTGTTTTAAGATCGCTGAAGATCCAACGCCTAAAAAAGATGATAAAGATCAGGGATATGTACAGTGGCTCAAAGACGACCCATGTGGCTTTCTCGAATACTTGCTTAACTGCCGAATATCGCGTGGAAAACCTTCAAAAAAAAGTCGCTCTGGATTCGGACGATCGTATACCTACGACCCTGGTGATGCAGAGCAGCTTAATAGGGATATACAAGTCGCTGCTAACCGCTGCAGAGCTTGCGACCCATGTAATCCGTGTCTTGACCTTGTTGGTTCAGGTCGAAGAAGCATAGCGATCAAAGTTTGCTGATAGATGGTTAAAGAATACGTCTCATCCTTGGGCAAGGTGGGGGGCAGCTACCCGGCTGTGCAAAATCCAGAAGGTGTTTTTCCGATGATGCCGGAAAAACACCGTCGCGCGGCCTCTGCTCCTGATTGCAGAATCCCTGATGACCGAGAAGCGCCTAATCAGGCCTGGATGCAAGAGCGTATTCCACTCCTGACCAAGCTTCGCTATGTTTATCGAAACGATGAATATTTTCAGGGGGCAGTTGACCAGTTTTTAGACGCTGAGATCGGTGATTCGTACCGGTGTGAACCAGATGTTGATGGTGATGCACTGGGTATACAGCCAGAGCAAAAGCACAAGCTCGACAAAAAGATCCTCGATCGATGGATGCTCTATTCTGAATCCAAACGTCACTGGTCTGACGCAGGCAGAAAAAAAAGTGCGACTGGTGTTATTAGAAATCACGCCCGATCAGGTCGATTGCTTGGTGAGGCCATTACGGTTATACGTTTTCTTGATCGAGAGAAGACGAATCGACCTTGGGGAACCTGTGCTCAACTGATTGACCCATTGCGCATAGACACACCGCCAGAGTTCCAGAATGACCCTGACGTCATCTCTGGTTTTCGAGTGAATGAACACGGTGAAGAGCTTGGGTTCTACTACGCGAACAAGTACCCAATTCACTCAGGTCTATGCCAAATAATATCAGGCAACGGTAACATTTTGAATGCAGGTATCAAGTACGAATGGATACCAAAAGAAAATGAATTCGGGCGTGAAATGTACGTCCACAGTTTTGTTGAAGATGAGCCTGATCTAGTCCGAGGCGTACCGCCTTCTGCTTCTGCTCTGCAGACGATGATCGATCTTAAAGATCTCGATCACACAGTGAATAAGCGCGCGCGATGGACAGCAAAAATTGCAGCGGTTATCGAATCCGACTATCCGGATGCAGAAGATGTACTGATCAAGGACAAAAAAGGCAAAGTCCAGAAAGTACCGATTGGCAACTATATCCATGCTCAGGCCTGCAGCTGGGCGGGCGATGATGGATACATGTTTGATGATCTCGAAGGGAAAAAGATGTTTCCTGGCGAGAGAGTCAAATTCAATAATCCAATTGATGAAGCCACTAATCATTCAGAACACGAACGCTCACGGTTACGCAGGGTTGGTCGTTCCCAAGGTATGTCGACCGAGCAAATTATGCAGGACTGGTCGAAAACAAACTTTTCTGGTCAGCGTGCCGGCAGCATTGCTTTTAATCAACGCGTTCGATGCGACCGTGGTGTTTATCCTGACCCAATCGCTAATGCAATGTTGTGTGGGTTTATTGAGGAAGATATTGCTCAAGGCAATATTGATCTTCGAGAGTTTGGAATTGAAGGCGTCGGCGAAACCCCAACTGATCAATGGATGTGGTTTGTTTCAGGCCATAACCGAGATTATCTGACAAAGAGTCGATGGTATGGGCCAGTTCGAGAAGAAATCGACGAAGAGAAGAAACTCAAGAAGTACAAGTTGCTGCAAGACATGGGATATCTGCCAGAACAACTACTGGCCAATGAAGTGCTTCGCATGAATTGGATGGATTTACGACGTCAATTGAAACGAGAAGAGCTGTTCAAAGAAAAATGCGATCGAGAAGCTGAGGAGCAAGCCGAAACCAATGAAACTGCTAGCGAATAGGCTTTTCAATACGCCTCTACTGGTCAGCCCGACCTATTTGGAAACCGTCTGTCGTTTTATGGAAGGCAGATTGGCTGGGGAGAAAAATGTTCCTGGTCTGGTGTATGAGGGAAAAGAACCCGTAAAAACAACCAGCTTCTATTGTGAGGTTGACTCTAGCCCTGTAGTGAGTGACGAAGTCAACAGTGATGCTCCGGCACAAATAGCCATGGTCCCTGTTATGGGTTCATTATTTCAGCGACCGAGGGGAATAAGCGGAGGTCGAGACTATAAGGCTATAAAAGAAGATATCAAATTTGTACTAAGCGATAGTGATGTGGGTGGCATTGCGCTCATGCTTGACACACCAGGCGGAGAGCTCGCTGGAAACTTTGATCTTTCACGATGGATAAAAAACATTCAAAGTGAAACTGGCAAACCAATCTGGTCAATTGTTGATGAGGCAGCCTATTCCGCAGGCTATTCGATCGCGAGCGCGGGGGAGCGAATCATAACGACTCGATCTGGCGGGGTCGGTTCTATTGGCGTGGTTGTAGCCCACGCTAACTATGAGAAAGCCATGGAAGATGCTGGCATTGAAGTCACTTACATCCATGGCGGAAAGCACAAAGTGGATGGTAATCCTTACAAAGCACTGAGTGCAGACGTACTTGCAGAATGGCAGGCGTCTATCGATTTTCATTATGGCGACTTTGTTGAACTGGTTGCACAAAATAGAGACATGAAAGAGAGCGATATCCGGAGTACGGAAGCGCGCACTTTCAATAGCGCAGAAGCGCTTCGAATCAGACTGGTTGACGAAGTCATGACAGCCGACGATGCATTGCGTGAGTTCTACGCTCACATCAACAAACCAAGCGGCAGTTCCGCCGCTCAACCCCAAGGAAACTCAATGAAAGATGAAGATATCAAAGCAAAGGCGGAACTCGAACAACGAGTTGAAGCCGCAGAAAAAAGAGCCACTGCCGCCGAAGATAATGCAAAGGACGCAGCCACTGCCGCCGCTGCTGAAGTCCACAGCAGATACCAAGCCGTCCTTGGTGACCGGCTTACAGAATCGGCCACAACTTTAATCGAATCGAATCTATCGATCGAAGAAGTCAAAAAAATTATGGGTGATACATCTCCATTTAAGCCATCAGAAGCTGCTCCTGCAGCAGGATCGCAGCCCACAGATGTTCTTTCTATGATGCGATCGAATGGCGCTTTCATGGACCCGCAAACGCATAGCCAAGGTCATGATGCACTGCAAAAGGGTGGTCATGGTGCAGCTGCAGCAGCTGATATCACAGGGGTTGGCGAGTTTGGCGCAATGCTTGTCGATGCTTATCCCCAAAACCGCGCACCTGTGAGAGGTCGATCATAATGAGCTGTGCTCCAAAATTTAATTGCTGGCCTGAAAAAGGCGGCAAACCATCCCTGGTGGTGGAACGCAGCTATGGCTGCACACATCAACAGATGCGCCTTACACCGGGAGTAAACTACCCCGAAAACGCACCGCTTATGGTTAATCCGGATGACCCGACTACGGTCATGTTGTGGCAACCAGGCAATACGCTTATCGGGGTGCTTCAGTGCGCTGAAGAGGCACTTGACCAGAAGGTGCCGTGCCCTCGAGAAATCTGGTGCAACGC
The DNA here is from genome assembly GCA_938038175.1 of uncultured Granulosicoccaceae bacterium. GTDB lineage: Bacteria > Pseudomonadota > Gammaproteobacteria > Granulosicoccales > Granulosicoccaceae > Granulosicoccus. Next base: position 19,419 of record CALHRQ010000107.1, read on the forward strand.
ATGTCTGGATCCAGATTGCATTTGCTGGCCTGTCGACCCTGAAGGCGGCGAACTGCAGCAACAAATCAATGACGAAATCACTGCAATGATGCTACCAGGTGCCGAAAATATCGCACCGGGATTAAAGCTGAAGCGCCGTGTCCCAACAGAGGCCTGCTAAACGATGAGCTATCCAACCCAAAATCCACTAATGGATCTGATGAATCAGCTCCAAACTAGTGATCCTAATGCTCAAGCATTTTTGCAGCAGCAGAGTCAACACCTGACTAATCTGGGCGCGACATTTAACCAGCCTGTAACAGCAAACGGTGCGATGCCAACGGTAGCTGGTCAGAATTATCGCATCTCTGCAGAAGAGCAGAAGCAGGGCATTACCAACGCCGAAATTTGCCACATGTGGCCAAGCACGCGGTTACGTCCGCTTGCTGACTTCGTTCGACCACGAAATCGGTTCTTCTCCAACACTTTTTTCAATAGAAAAGAGTTTCAGGACGAAGAAGCCGTTATGTGGCGGCGGTACTATCGCACATTTGCGATGATGCCAGAGTCTTGTCCATGTGACCCTGCGCCTGTTGGCGATAGCAACGGTTCATCCGAAGTTTATATGGCTGAGTTTGGTCACTTTGCTCTCAAGACCACACTGCAGCCATGTAAAGCCCCAGAAAGGCTCCCATCGCAAGCACAAGGCATTCCTTGGATGCGCCTGCCACCACGGCTCCGTGTTGCACTCAAGCTAGCAGAAGATCTTGAGTATCTCGAAGACGCACGACAGAACCGGATCGAACACATGGTCATCGAAATGCTGACCAAGGGTGAGATGACGGTGCCTGTATACGACCAAATCGAGAAGAAGTTTATCGATAAGAATGTGGTCAACTTCAAGCGATGTGAATTGCTACAGGGCGGCAGCATCGAGTTCCCTTGCACCGACGACAAGTGTGTCGACCCATTGGTTGGGCTTCGTGATTGCGCGCGCCAGATCAATTGTTCTGAGCCTGGTGCCCTGGCCGACACAATCATTCTTGGTTGGCAGGCTTGTGATGAGCTAATGAAGAATCCACGTCTGTGCGAGATGATGGAAAAGAACGGTCGAGCAGGCGCGCGTATTTACGACCTGAACTTTGACTTAACGCCAAACGGTCGTTTTGGTGGTGTTGAGTTCAAAGGCCGACTCGGCAATTGGGATATCTGGTGCCACTCCGATTTTAAAGAGTGCGGACCCGGCGAAAAAGACAAGGCGATCGAAGACAAGGAATTTCTATTCCCACCTGATGGCATGCTGATGCTGGATTCAAGCATGCTTGGTGGTTTCCAACTCTACGGTCCAACTGCTACTTGCAACACCATGGTACCGGTTGAGCGTCTGATTCAGACTTGGGAAGTATTCGATCCAGATCAATGCTGGACTAAGATGTCTATGACCATGATTCCTTTAGCTGAGCGAATCAATGCGTCTGCATTTAAGACAGTCAAAATATCTGGAAAAGCGACAACTGCAACTGCCAAAACATCGGCAGCCAAAGCGGCGGCAGGGGGTGGTAAATAATGATTGCTCCTTATGGACAGTGCTGGATAGATCCAGCAAGTCCGCTCTATAAGTTATCAGAGGGCGATAAGGTCTTTGATATTCAGAGCGGTTGCTTCATTTACCACCAGGAAGAGCCTTTCCTGGTGCGTGAAAACATGAAATCGTGCTTTTATCGATCTAATTTACTTAAATCAGCGCAGACATTTCCTTTGTGGCATCAGCGCAATAGTAAATCGGTTGAGCATTTCACCAATACTGTGACCATACCGCCTGGTGAAACAGTGAAACTCGATACGCCAATTCTCCCTGCAGGTGAACTTGCTGCCAGGGTAGGGTTTGAAGCATTGACTGCCGATGCAGTATTTGTTGCTGATACCAAGGCGATCGCTTCGGAAGCCGTCACGGATGGCACAGCCCCGCGGCCCAGTGACAACTTGTTGCTCGAGGGCAGCGAGGTTTTCCATGTCGCAAACTGCGGCACCACACCACTCAAGCTTGCCTACTCTGCATTCTGCAGCTAAGGAGAAATAACAGTGACCTACTTTAGTTCAACCGGCTACATGCCGGGTGTGGTGCCGCCTGCGCCAAAACCAGACATGCCTGCTGGCGATCAGCCCATGCATTCCTGTGGTGGCTGCGGCCATTGTATGCACTGTTGTGCCCAAGAAGACGTGCCGACTCCAGCCCCATGGCCTGGGGTACATAAGCTGGTCACCGGCGTATGTGAAGCGTGTGATCCCGAAACCGGCAAACCGCATCTGATCGAAAAATGCCTCGTTTGGAACCCCGAGTGCAAAAAATGGGAAGAGAAGCAATACGCGATCAAAGAGCTGCCGACGCTTTATAAAGCACCAGTAGGTGAATCGGTTGTCACATTGCCAAGCTTTGACGGTCCTTTCGAGGCACTCGATACGGATGGCAATACCATCACTTTGTATGGAAGCAGTGAAATCCCCGCCAATATGTCCGGATCTATTTTGTGCATGAATGGTGGAATGTGCTATCTGCCCGGCAACATTCCATTTCCAGACATTCCTGTCGAGATCCAGTGTGGCGGACCTCAACCAGCTGTTGATTCTGGTGTGAAGCTCTGGGTCGACAATGGCGTGGCCAAAACCTACAACCCAGAGATCGACATGTGGGTTCAAAACACACCTTACGGAGCCTAAAAATATGAGCAATCAAGTCACTTTTGGCGACGTAGAGTTCGTCGAAGATGGGATTTATCTTGGTAGTAATGATGTTGAATATCAATTTAAAAACGGTTGTCTTTTAGTAAAAACACCGGTTGATATCGATACTAATACCCAAGATGGGTACAGCCTCCCAGGCATAGCCCCATTAGATGTAGTTGATGCAGCAACTGGAGAGCCTATTCTTCCTGGTGCGCCGGTCACTGTCTTTTTTGATGCGAATGGGGATATCGCTGGTTATAAGGACTGCACAGAAATAGATACTTTCGGTGTGTTGATGACTGCTGATTCTTCTTTCACTGATAGTGCAGGTAATACCGTCGCGGCTGGTGATCAGTATATTTTGAATGCTGATGGTACAACGGTATGCGCGGAAAAAACCGTCGATACGGATACCTTTGCCAGTCTAATTTTTGCTGGCGCTCCTGGCACTGACGATGCAGGTAATGCTTATATTGCCGGTGATGCACTTATACAGCTAGCCAATGGTGATTTAGTATGCGTTGATAAAACTATCGATACAAATGATGGTTTTGCATTACAAGGAATATCTGGTGCAACCGCATCTGATATTGATTTTAATGGAGATACGATACCAGCCGGTGCCCCCGTTATTCGTTTTTACGACTCTAGTGGTCAGTTCATCAACGCTAAAGATTGCACCGATATTGATACTTTCGGTATTTTGGTTGATGCGGCAGTGTCTGGAACTGATGATGCAGGCAACCCCTATTCTGCTGGCGATCAGCTTATACAGCTTGCTGACGGCAACTTCATATGTGCAGAAAAAACCCAAGACACAGATACATTTGCTGAACTGATTGTGGCTGCCGGATCGGGTATTGACGACGCTGGTAATGATTATGCCGCAGGTGATTCTTTAATCATGCTGGCAAATGGTGACATAGTCTGTGTTGAAAAAACGATCGATACCGATACAGTTGACGGCTATGCGGTTCAAGGCTTTTCTGCTGGTGGCGATTCAGATGTTGATATCAACGGTGCGACGATACCGGCAGGCGCTCCGGTCATTAGATTTTACGATGCAAATGGACAATTTCTGAACGCTAAGGATTGCACTGATGAGTTCGGTGTGATCATGACAGCTGATAGTGCCTTTGTTGATTCCGCTGGAAATGATGTTGCTGTCGGTGATCAATACATTCAACTAGCAGATGGCTCAACAGCATGTCAGGAAAAGACGGTTGATACAGTTGATGGTTATGCCACATTAGGCTTTGCTAATGCATCTACAGTTGATATTGAAGGCAACCCTATCCCAGTAGGTGCGGAAGTCATCAACTTCTATGACCCATCTGGGAATCTTGAGTATTCCAAAGACTGCACTGATGACGACACATTCGGTGTGCCAAAATCTGCTGAGGCTGCCGGCACAGATGCATTTGGTAATGCATTCGCAGCTGGTGCAAATGTTATCGAATTTCCTGGCGGACTATTTGTCTGCATGCCTATGCGGTCTACTTATCTGGACTATAGTGACCCTTGTTTCATCGTTGAAAGAGATTCAAAAACTAATCTCACAGTTGGTCAGTTTAGAAAAGATACGATTGAATTCAATTCAGGCGGAATAGCTCAAAACTTTATCAGTACTGCTGAGGTTAACGAAATTCCGGCAGCGGGTGGCGAGTTGCTATACGAAGTATGCAAGACGTATGCAAATCCAAATCCATGTCGTAATTTTGTAGTCACTATTGACAATAAACTATCTGGTTGGTCATTTGCCCAGGTGCCAGTTGGTTGGTTTGGTACTGTATTTCTTGAGCAGTCTATTGACGGTGGTGCTTATCAAATACTTGATTCTGAACTATTCGATACACGGCAGAATAGTGGCCCTGAGAATGTCAGTATTGGCGGTCTAAACGACTCAAACGCCATAGCTGTTCCAGCCGGTGGATCAATCGATGTTTGTCTGAGAGTGCGATTTGATGTCCAAGGCGCTGGTGGACCAATTCCATTCAGCCAAGTTGGAGGTTTAAAATCTAACTGTTTCGGTAACGCACAATAAAGGGTCAAAATAAAATGAATGTCTATTACAAGATTGGTGAAAATATCAGTGGCGTAGTTAGCGGCACTGATTCAAAGGTTAACGAAGAGGGAAAGTCTGTCCCAGTACGACCTGATTTACCTCAAGGCGCAGAAGAAATCAATTTAGATCAATACAATAAGATTCAATCTGATAGTGCTGCGGCTTTTCAGAAAGCTTCTGCTCCTAAAAAGTAAACCGTAAGCCTAAATGCCACTCATGGACCTAAAACAAATGGCGGCCGAAGCACATGCTTTGGCTAGACGGTTAAGCACTATAAAAGATGATGCAAATGAGTTTTATTGGCGTTTAAAAAAATTGGGTGATAATTTGAATTCAGCAAACTTTCCTTGCGTCAAAACTGATCCGGAGGTTTCCAACTGCCAGGGCGATTTTGATTGTCAGAATTCCTACGATAATATCGTATTCCGCAGCCGAATCGATCAATCTATTATTGATCCAAACTCACCAGAGTTCACATGCGCTCTGCCCTATCGTATAGAGCTTCCGTGGACGAATTGCCAAGGCGATTATGCATTAACAAATTTCACTCCCTTAACTAGTAACAATGGGACTATTACTTTTGCTGGCAATGATGATCCAAACAATCCTACGGTCAATTATCTCGACTGGGATCCCGTTTCAAGCACCAATGATCAAATGGTTACATTTAATTTTGGTGCGGGTAATACCTTGTGCACGATTGAAGTGATATTGCGTGCATGCGAGGACGTGAATGAAAAAACCTTCCCCTCTGGACAAAGCTCATCGACGCTATTAGATGGAGGTAGCCTTGCGCTCCCAAATTTAGGTGGCACTTTACAAACGGCATTTGATACTACAATACGATGCATAGCGAATGGCCGTCATACCTATTCGCGAAGATTAGCGACTAATGCAGATAATACAAAGCTATTACTTAGTAATGGACAGATTTACAATATAAGCTCTAATCCGGCTAACTTTGTCACCACTATCCCGTTAAATTCAGAATCTGTATGGTCAATGACAGATCCTAATCTGATTTATGGAGTCAATTCGGCCACACAAGAATTCCAAAGCTATAACTGTTCAAGTGGCGTTCTCACTTCTCTTGGACCCAACAACGTCACTTCAATAGGATCATTCGAAGGTCAGGTTTCTGCAAATGGAATCGTTGTGCTCGGCATAGGTGGTTCACCTTCGCTGCCAGCTCAGCTTCAAGTATGGGACATATTCTCAGGCAGCATGCTTGGAACGTTGCCCATTCCTGGGAACTACGATAACGCCAGCGTTTCAAATGACGGCAGCTGCATATTCGTTCATGATGTGCAGAATCTCGGTGGGGGAATATTTTCAGGGACTGGAACCATTTACACCACGCCAAATCTGAATCCAATTCAAGTCCCTGTTGATGTTGGCCACGGTGACTTCGCAAAGGATTGTAATGGAGATACGGTCTTTGCCTACTTCAATAACAATATTGGCCGCATTCAATATATTAACTGTCAAAGCGGAGTTATTACGACTCTGAATTATGGCGTTGGCGGTGGCGGACACCTATCAGGTAATAATTGCATTCGTGATGGAATAATTTACGGATCTTTTTACAATTTTAGCAACGGCCAAGAGTTTATCGGCGCTGTTGAACTTTGTCCTGGATCTAATTATCAAGAGATATGGGCTGCTGCTCCTGCACCATCTACTTTTCAAAATGATCCGGATAATTGCGCACCGAGACCATCTATTTCTAAAGACGCACAAAATCTTGTTTTCACCGTCTGCGATGAGGGCGGCGTTAATCCGAAGACCTATATTGTTACCTGTGATTGATCGCGATGATTATCATGCCCAACAATAGCCCTGCGAGACAGGGCTTTTTTATACTTGGAGATAAAAGTTGAGCGACTATCCTGTGCATAACAATCTCTACATAAAATCATGCCCGCGTTGTAAACAGTGGACTTGCAAGTGTGAAATCAAAGATAAAAATATCGATATTGAACTTAAAAATGAAATTCAAGAGCAAGTAAAACTGTGCGTTTCCCAACTCCAATATATAAGCGCAGAAGCTGCAGAAGGCATTGCTAAGTCCGTATTCACTTTATGTTTTGATGATTCTGTAACAAAAGAAATTATTGGCGGTTATGTTGCTAAGTGTCTATTAGAATCTGGATTGCCAACTGCTCCACAAATAACAGAACAAATAAATAATGCGATAGCTGTAATTGATATTCCTGGCACTGAAGACATAAAGGATATTCTGCTCGAGTGTCAACGAACAGAAGAAGCTATCCGTATCTTGATATTGCAAGAACTTTCAAACCAACCAAACCAAGAAGTAATAGAGATATGGTCTAAAACCATAGCTGTAAATTGCTTTCAAGAACTCATTAAAGATTACTGCACTAAAGAAGAAATAAATGCATTAATTAGTATTGCCTTTGAGTCTTTAAATGACTATTCAGAGCATGAAATTAGAGACTTTGCCTCAGAAGAGTCAAAAAAATGCATTGAGGCTTACCCGTTTTCCGATTTAATACTTCAGGCATTGGAAAACTCTGGTTTTCAAACCATACAGCAAATCAGGGATATATCCAAAGAAGAGGCTCAGAGCTGTATATCAGCTTTAGAAATCCCTACGAAGGAGTTGGTTGAGGCTTGGTCTAAGGCAGTTGCTTTAGCATGCTATCAACAGCTTACTCAAGATCTTTACCAACCAACGCAAGAAGAGCTCGCAGAGTTCATAAAAGCAACCACTTTCGATTGCCTTAAAGATCTTATTGGCCATGACTCTGTGCCAGATGGCAATACTAGAGTTTCTGGCGTTGGACTTACTTGTGACTCCACAGGATTAGTGAGATTTCAAGTACTACAATCCGATAATACTGTGGAACAAGTTGAAGCAAACTTCAGCAAGTTTTTTGACTCATCTCAAAATCTAATTACAAGTTTTACGGGAATATGTGATTCAAACAATATATTGCATCTCTCTTTGGGGCAAAGCGAAGGTGTTGATTTTGACTTGCCCATTAATTTAAGCAAATTAGTTTCGGAAGTTGATAGTGGGCCTGACTTATCTTTCTGCTTTGACTATGGTGGGCAGGTATTTAGACCAGACACAGATGGAAAAGTAACATTTACTGATCATTTGAAGTGTGAGCTTTGGACTGGAGGCTTTGAGCATGTTACTTATGATCCACAGGCTCAATGTCGAGTCATCAAATGGAAAGGTCCAACACAAGCGGATATCCAGAATATCGCAACAGAAGTATTCCAAGATCTGAACGGCGGAAGCTCAGATCTAACCTTAAATGATGTTAAGGATTGTATTCAGTCGGTCAATAACACTTTATGCATTACCGATCTATCAGTTGGAATAAATTCTAATACTGGTGAAGTTACGGTCTCTATCAGTGATCAATGCGGAACAAAATCAGATTCATTTTTTGTTCCCATGGATCCAACCGGAAACAATGGAATTACTCAAGAAGTCGCAAAGACGATAGCGCAAAACTGTATTAATCAAACAGTTAAAGGAATTGTACTGCAATGCATTGCAGATGAAGTTTCTGTTCCTTCAGAATCAGAAATAAACCAGATAGTTCAAACATATATACAAAATAACTTAACACAGTTCTGCAATTCGTCTTTGGGATTGAATTTTGATCCTGTTACAAGACAACTGACAGTAACAGTAACTGATCAGTGTGGACCTAAGTCAGACACTGTATTCATTCCTGGTGTAGATGTTAATTCCGGTGTAACTAAAGCAGATGTGCAGGCCTGTATTGACGATCCCAGCAATAACGCTAGATTTTGCAATTCAAATGTAGACATAGCACTAGTAGGAACTCAATTACAATTTTCAGTCACTGATGATTGTGGTACACAGAGTGCAAACCAAGACTTATCCAGTCTGCAGCAGTCCTATTGCATAACAGGCACTAGTGTTCAGCAAGTTGGGCAAATAGTTACAGTAACTCAGTTACAAGAGAATTGTCCAGACCCAATTCAGTTTAGCTTTACTGCGGGAGCCGGTTCCGGTTCTGTTGAATGCTGTAACACTTCAAACACGCTACAAGCGTCATTGAATCAAGTTAATAAAACAATTGACTTCGTTTCAACTATTATGCAATCAGTGGGTGCGCCAGTTTCAGCATCTGCTAGCATACCAATTGCAGATTTAGCTAATCTAATTTTAGATATTGAGACAGCAACAGATACAGATGGCTGTTCAAGATATCAACAGATGAAACTTTGTGGGGTCGACTTCGGTGAACGAATCCCTGTCTATGAGCCTAAGCAGAGAGTATGTAAAAAGTTCTGCCCAGATAATCTTACTGGTGAGCTAACCATTTCAACTGAGCACGAAATAGAAGTTCAATGGGAAGAAGGACAGAGTGAAGTCATTCCTGCTGGCGGTACAAGTATTTATAATTACAATGAACCTTATAGTGATGCAATAAGAATATGCTTCACTAATGTATGCTTGAGTGACGATGAGACGCTTTACGCATCCTTGACAATGACGCCGCAATTACCGGTCTGCTGCTAAACGGAGAAATCGTCTTGACATTCAAATTTACAGAGAATGAAGAGCTGCCATCAGTTAAAACTCAAGGCAGTAAAGCAGACGCGTCTGATTTTAATGAAAAGCCCAAAAAGCTATGGGATAGAGCGCAAGACTCCACGAAAACGTGCTTAGAAAAGATATACAAATTTTTGACATGCACACCAATTTCCATGGGAGTCAAGATCGCTGACGGTCCAATGTGTGGAGTTGAGCTTTTCTATCAGCCTTCTACTAGCGACTGTGTGTATTGGGATTTAGAGGCCAAGTGCTGGAAAGTATACGAAGGTGAAGTTGAGAACTGCGTAGAAGCTGACGTTGAAGAATGTTGCTCCGACGCAAAACCAGAACGATTTTGTATATCAGCACAGAATCTATCAGGTAATGGCAACGTAGCGTCTACTTATACGGTTGTAATCGGCGATACTGAATCTGCTCTTGGTGCAGACTTCACTCCCGAAGATATTGTGACTGCTATTGGTAACGGCGCATACCTGGATGCCGACACTAACCAGATATGCAGTATTAATCCTATCCAGTTTTCATACGAGGGTGTGGCAGCTATAGGTGAAGCGCCTGACATTGTACTCTCACCTTTTAAGGTTGCGTATGCAGGTCTGCAATACCCTGCAGAACCAGCTGTGTGCAAGAAATTTTCACGAGTCTACACAAAGCGCGAGGATGCGATATTAGACGCTATCGTGGAAGGTAATTCTGCTGTAGTTGATGCTATTAATTGTCAGCCACAACCTACAGGATGGTATATTTCAGAGGGGGCGCTTTGTGGCCTTCCGTTATTTTATTTACCCAAACAGAAGGCCAAGGTCTTCTACAACTGCGACACTAACACTTACGAGGAACCGCCAATGGGCATCCAAACAACACCTTATAAACCAACTACTGACAAGACTTGTGCTGAAGCCCAGTTTGCTGCTTATGAGCTAACTCCTGGCGCTACTGATGTCGGAACGATTGTCGCCGATATACTTGCAGCCAACCCGCAAGTGTTCACGGTTAACGGATCTGAAGTCCCTGTAACTGCAGAAGACATTGATTTCATTAAGATCACGCCCAAAGCTTGTGGAACGCAAACAAGCGCCGGTGAAGAAGTCACCCTTGACTTTGTGAACATAAACGGAAGTGCTGCAGAAAACTTTGTCGATTTGTCTGACGGTGGCGTCGCAGCGACAACGCAAGTTGAAGTGCCTGCCGGTGGTTGTGCATTAGTTGATGTTTGCTTCAAGAAGTGCTGGAGCAAAGAAGAACTTGCTGAGCTGGGCTAAGTAATTACATTACTACAACCTGATCGATATTAAATAGGAATAAAGCATGGGCACTGAGACAACGCCATACAATCCAGCAGTTGCCCAAAAGCTGGGCGCAGAATGTGAAAAACTGCGCCTGGTTTACTGGCTTTACAACAATGATGATAATGGTTGTGGCCCACTTCAAGGCATGCCAATCACTCGCTTTGGTGATTGGACGCTGGATGAGTTTTACTGTGATGGAAAAAATATCCTCGCTAATCCAGTACCAATATCATATTCAAATTTCAACGATAACTTCAACGAATGGGCAGGCGCACTTAATCCTGTAAGTGCAAATAATTGGGACTGGGTAAATGCAGGAAGACCATGCTTTAGAGTTATGGCAACTATCACCTGTGACGATACTGTCTACGGCGACTTTCTACTAACACCTGTTAATGTCAACCCTCGATTTGATGGTATTCAGGTTCTCATTCAGCCTGATGTCATTATTGGGCCGGAAGTTGAAGTTCTTGTTTGTCGTAAGATAAATAAATCTGGACAAACAGAAAAGACATTTTTCGATAAAGCTGGCGACGCAATCGAAAGCCTTACATCGTATTATGCTCAGGCTGCTTCGCATATTGTGGTATCTGATACTGGCTCATTCCCTTTCACAGAATCGAATATTGCCAAGTTCTACAGTGAAGAAGATCTTTGTAATTGCTTAAAAGTTTGCAGTGATGAGTACGATGAAATAGATGACACGCCGCCGTGTATTGTAGAGTTTCAGGAAGGGGGTTGTATCTATGCCAAAAATGAGGATGGAGAATTTATTCTTCCAGATGGCTCTACTTCTGAGACACCGGCTGCTTTTGCAGAAAATGTAAGTCAAAGTGTACTTTTCGATGATCAGGGCAGTATTAAAGCTCGAACAGTCGTTGAAGGGCAGTTCCAAGAAAATGAGGACGATAATGTAGAGCTCTATTCAAGCTATGAGCCGGAAGCGTCAACACTTCCTGATGGATGGTATTACGATCAGACCTGTACAGGTGTAGAACCCGCTCCTCCAGAGCCACCAGCTTGTCCAGAAGGTACTAAACTCGATATAGGCTTCCTTTGTAAGCATGGTGCTTTTGCAGATAACAGCCGCTGGGTAGGAGCTCCTCTGGTCAATATGCCCAATGGCCCTATCCATACCATTGAAGCGCTCTGTGATAATGGCAGCACTCTTCAGGCGACTGGAACCAGCTGGTGGGCTATACGGGATGTTTTCAACGCTGCAGGATATGAAACTAATGTAGCTTGCGCGAATTGGGCAGGTTGCCCACCTTCAGGCTGGCCAGCCTGGATGCCAGATCCGGATATAGAAACCTTGTTTGCACGTGGCTGGTTTGGGGTCGGTTGTAAAAAGAAAATCACTAAGCTCACTATCGTCGAACATGAAGATCCAGCTTGGGTTGGCGTTTATAAAGACATTGTTAACGTAGATGCTCCTCCAGAAACCATCTTCTGGGCAAATATTTGTGGTTCAGTTTATGCAGAAAATTGCAATGGTGAACCTATTTTTGTAGAAAAATGCTGCATAAAAAATCAGGTGCAGCAATCGGGGTTACTTGATGATTTTAAGATAACAAAAGCCGCGACGACTACAACGGTCACTTACACCAATAGTGATGAAGCCACAGAGATGACTGTTTCTGTTGGAAGTGAAGGGGATATTAAAATATCGTCCGGGCAGGGTGATGATAGTGACCAAGCAATAACATCCTACATTGAAGCCTGCCTATCGGCTGGCAATGATGTCAATTTCAGTGCTACAGGCGTCGATGGAAGCACAGCGACCGCGACACTCTTACACTCCGCAGAGACAAACCCTTTTCCTGGCTTCTACAATGACTCAACAGACGCTATAGCGACTGGTGAGCAGGTGTTTAAAGTCACTTCGATGACTGCCAGCTGCGAAGATGGTGCTTTGCTTTGTGCACTATTGACACAAGGGTGCAATGACGATCGCCGTGATGATTGTCTTGAAGAGATTAAGTCATTACTCCAATGCCCTGGCGAGAATTGCCCAGCCATCAATCAGAGCTCGATTTCATTGGTTGATGATGGCTCCTCTGTTTCTTATCCATTAACGGCAGAGAACGAATTCAAAGACCACAATATCGTTGTTACTTTGACTGATCCTAGTGGTTGTTTAGCCTCTAATCCTGATGCTGAGATTAGCGTTCGATACTTGGTTGATCATGAAGCTGGGCCTTATGATGCCCATCGACTTTATATTCTCATTGCGAGCGCAGGCACTTTTACAGCGCAATCTGCTAGTAACTCTGGCGGTACAGTCGGTGCGGGTAATATTCAGATAGGCTACAACGCGGGTGACGGTGTTGCCCAGGTTAGAAATGATCGATGGGTCAAACTTACTGCAACGGCAGCTGAATGGCTCAATGGAATCACTTTCACGACCGGTTTTTTTGGTGGTGTGGGCGGTGCGTATGAGACTATTCATTCCTTAGAATTTGAGATTTGCGAAGGTCTGACGGAGATATGCGATGGCTGTTAAAACAACTGAAGAAGAACGTCAGGCGATTGTAGGTGAAGAAATAAGTCAGGCTGAATTTGATAAGCGAATTGCTCAAATAGAAAAATCAGCTGAGAGCGCCCGGTTTTGGTTCATGGCCTCGCGAAAACAGGCCACAGCAGAAAAATGAGTATCGCAAAGGCCATAAAGTTCTTCTGTAATGGCGAGGATGTAAAGCAACAGCAAAAGATTGATCAGCTGTGCGCTTTAGTCAACGCGCAACAGGAAAAACTTAATTCTATAACCAAGACGGTATGGAAGTTCACTTACCCAGAGCCAGGGGTCAACTTCGCAGTGTGGTCAGGAGAGCAAGATGCTCCACATGGGCCTATCGTAGATATCTTCAACCAGCCTGGTGGCCCTTTTGGTGTTGGTGATCATATCAACGGTTCACCGACGCATGTTGGCGTTACTCCAGACTTCAACTTGAACGATATCGAGCTTATTGGAAACCCAGAAGCGCAAGCCAAACAGCAGTGGGCAGTATGGGGATATAAAGAAATACCAGAAGATGGTTTTATCAGGGATAACAATGCAAATACGGGTGAAACAGCAGAGCTCTATTGCGGTATCTCTGATGGTTGCTGTAATTCTCAAATGGAGCTGCTATCGGAGCAGGTGACCAACACCAGTGCCGCTGATCGTACTGTTCTTGACCCAACGCCGGTCAAAGCCGGTATATACCCGGCTGTCCTGCTGATGTCAGACTTGTCTTTCTATGGTGGCTTGGATCTCGAGTTCTCTACTGATGGAGAGTCGTGGTCAAATTTAACTGGAGGCTACCCCAGTGCGCCCATGTGGGTAGCACGTCAAGAACCGTGTGATTACGTATTAGAGGAAGGTGAATCACTGAATGGTCCTTCACCATGTTGCCCATCTGCGAACTATTTCCCGGTTGTCGGAGAAGAAGGAGGACCGGCAGAGTTTGAACCACTCTATCCGGAAGCAGGTAGAAAATTAGCGAATGACAATTTCCAGGATGGCAACGGAAATGCACCATTTAATTTCCAAGTTCGAAATCAAACAAATACAAATGTTAACTGGCAGGCCTGTACACCGCCTGTGCCATACGCAACTATTCCAGCATTGAACACGCAAGGAGCTAACTACACGGTAGTGAATAACGGCGATGGGACATATTTACACTGCTTTGATGGAACATTAGGGCCGTTTGCAAGCATAATCATTACTGGCGCTGTTCCCAATCCGCCAGGTGTGGGTGGAACGATCTCAATGTATTGTGAAACTGCATAGTATTTATCCATAAAACGCTGACAGTCTGTAGAGGCAGCAAAATATGATAAAAGCCGGAAACCATAGAATCACCATGATCGAGTGGATAAACGACCATATTGAAAGCGTTATCGCAAGCATATTGGCGTTTTTTGCTGGAGTTCTTGGAACGGGAAAACTATTTTTCGGTCTCAAGAGAGATATGGGCGATATGAAAAATGACATGGGCGATCTTAAGGATGAACAGGCGCAGTTACGATCTGAGGTTGAACAAATGAAGCGTGATGCTGCAGAGGCCAAAGGTCAGCGAGAACAGTTAATTCAAAATACGCGTCTTATATTGAAAAAAATAGTGGGTGAAAGAGAATGAATTTCCAACATGATCCGGATGAGTTTAAACGTTTCAAGAAAATTGTAGAGGCCGCTGTAGGTGCAGGCATGCACGCGCATGAGGTTGGACCGCATTTATTTGTCGGAACGGGTGCTCATCAGTTTCTAAATGCTTTAACTGGCTATGATCATCCGTATCAAAGCGCAGCGGCTGTGGGCGCGCAAATACACAATTACATCAAAAACCCCAGAATGCTTGAGCAGTTTAAAACCAATGTTGCTGAGGCCAGCAAACGGTCAACTCAGGTAAGACGCGCGGCCTCGGTGCCGGTTCAGCGTAGTGCTTCAGGTACCGCCAATGACTTATTGAAAAGATCAAAGCAATGATGCCATCTAGCGCGCGCTGCAAGGGCTATAACGGTCTTTTGGCCATCCCTATGGAAGCGCCACCAAATACTAAGAATGAGCTCCACAGCCCAACTAAAGGCGTCCAGAATGGAGTGCCAGAGCCGATATATCCTGGTGATCCCGGATTTCCCGCAGTCATAGAAGAGGTTAAGCAGGTCAGAGCTATGGTCGAGCTGGGAATCTGGCCGACTGAAACGCTCAAGCAGGGCAATCCATCAGGCCTGAGTGGCGAAGTGCCATTTCTTCTGCGCAATACCTCTATCTATAACGATGGTGCCGGCGATCCTAAAGCGGCAGCGACATATGTCGCTATGGATAATCCGCCTGACCTTGGATTGCTTGTGTTTCGAGAACTGGTTCGTTTGGGCGTGCCGTTTAAGAAAAAGTACAATCACTTTCCTTTTCATGAAGAGATCACAGGTTTTCAGGAAAGGCTCATCGTTCGAATCCGTAAAGCCCATGCGCTGGGATGGCAAGTCAAATGCTATTACGGTCTAGAGCGGCCTGAAACGGTTCTGGAACTGCCCGGATGCGTTTTCTGCTGCAATGATGAGGGTGCGCCTAACCATTTCAGTTTTGTTGCAAACCATGCCACTGGCTACGGAGCAACTTACCAAGAAATTCTTGATACTTTCAATTTTCAAGGTCTTTTGGATCGTCAGATGCAAGTACTTGATGTGTTATGGCAAGGGGCGATGTATAGAATGCTGCTTGGCGTTCACTACAGACAAGACAATGAAGAAGGTTTCAAACTGGGCCAAACGGTCTAACCAGGCTGGCCTGAACTTCAGCCCTAGTTGATTTCCATGAGTGGGTCATACTACCTGAAGGGCGGGCCACATTTAATACAGCCGGATCCGCCAACGGCCACGATCCGGCCACGACTGCCATGCTCGATAGATGAGTTTGACGAATGCGATCGCGAGTTTGCAGAACAGGAGGGTGACTGGGCCACGATATCCTACAAGCGGATCCGGGTCTGCGGGTTCTTACGAGACAATAACGTAACTAAGGCCGCCTACTCTGGAGGTGCTTCGGTTCCAGCTCAGAGCTTGCGCTTCTTTTTCAAGCTATCTGATATTCCAAATATTCGTTGTGATATGCCATTCTGGCTAAAAGATTGCCGCTATCTGGTAGGGTCTGATCCCCTGCCCTGGAACGGGTGGCATTATGTAACGTTGAAAGACTGTGGAGAGTGCGCCTAATGAGCGGATTGCTAAAATTTTCATACCGCGTCGGCAATGCTGACCATGAAACAAAGTTACAAGAAGCGGAGATCCAAAGACAACTGGCAGAGAAAGAATCGCTAATGTACCGGCGTGCATTCCTTTCAGAGAAACAAAAAAACAAGCCTCCGACGCCGCTCCCATACAATGAATACTGCGAAAAGATGGCAGAGCTCAAACGCGTTGTCAAAGCGTTTGAAAAACAAGAGTGTGACGTCAGTTCTCAGATTGTCGGCAATGCCTTCTGCAAAGACTTCGGTGGCTATGAAGAGTATGAGATGGCAAAAAAAATCATCCGTCTCAAACGTATCGTCTCCGAGTACAACCTATTACAATGCGAGCTTATCCAGAAGGGTTGTGATGTCAGTAGTGCGCCTGCTCAGATAAACGCGTGCTGCGATGCATTAATGCAAGCAGCAGAAGGAAAAGACGTGTCAATGGATACGTATGTCGTTCTGAATCAATGCTATCCAGTTCAGTGCTAAATGGCATTTGATTATCCCGTTCATGCACTGAGCTGTATTTTAGATGGACTAAAATCTTGCTTTGATGAATATGACGGCAATCAGCTATCAGTAAAATGCAATTTTAATGGTTGCTGGAAACTCAAAGAAATAACGCACCGTTGCGGTCTTAATATCCTTATCACAAATGCAAGGCGTGATAACAATTGTCCGAGAACAATGGATGGTTGCATAGAAACTGTCACACCGATGATCATTGACATCGTATTTGAAATTTATGCCGATAGCTGTTTAGATGATGCATCGGACAAAGCATTGAGCGGTCTTGCACTGGTTGATTATACTTTCTGTAATTGTGCCGGTGCACTACCTGTTCTTGATATAGAGCGAAGCACATACAAAATGGATCTTGCTCAAGACCGAAACGAATACACACGAACGTACCGACGTGCAAGTCAAACTTGGCAAGCCAAGACGCTGATCAGCGCCTGTGCACCGGGTGCAACACCAATAGGATGCGAAAAAAATCATGTTCTCTAATCCATATCTATCAACAGAATGCCACAAATTTAACGACTGTAAACTCCGTGGGTGCGGTACTAAGTTTGCTGTCGCGCCATTGAAGGCAATCGGTGCGACGCCTGATGCCACTGCGGATCTTTTGAATATCGAGTGGTGGCACTTTCGTCAGGTTCGTGAGCTTCAGAACCTCAACTGGACAGATTCCTCTTCTCCTACTGAATACGTCAATATTGGCGATTGCCGAAATCAGATCAAATTCGAAGAGCCACGAAAGCGCTCTCTTTCAGCCACACTGAACTGGTGTAAAGACGATATCGCGCACTGCAGAATGTGTCGACCGGAAAATTGCGTGGCCTATTGCTATGTGGAGTGCGGTGAAGGACTGACATGGGATTTAAACGGAAATAACCCGGATCCAACTATCCCAGACAGCCCAATATTTGCTGATCCTATCGGTGCAGGTTTTCCTACGAGCATTGGCATAATGGTGATCAATAGCTGCGGCAAGGATATCGAAGGCTCAAAATGCATCACTCGTTCGATCAACGCGACTATACTAGAGGAGCACGAGTTCAACATGTGCGCAGAGCTAGAGGCATATGATGAATTGTATATTCCACCAAACGCAGGACTATTATTACCTGCAACAGCATAAAACAATGGAACACACTCATGATTCAAGAAAAGCCTGTTTCCAACCAATCGGATATTGTTAACGAAGAACACGAGCGTTCAATAAAGTTGATGCAAATCACTCACGAGCTTAGCAATAAGCAAATGGGGGTTAATTTCAGTAAGGATGAAATCGATCTTTATGGCCATCCCATATTCGGTCCGATCTACTGGCACCACGTTGGTGGATGGGTACAAGATGAATACACGCCATTCGTAAAGGCCAAGCAAGATACCAGGGCGGCTATTGCAATACTATTCCATCGGGCTGAAAATGCGGATGGAAGCAGGCGTTTTAAATCCCAAGAGGATTATGAATTCCTACAGAACTTCCCACACACTGCCATCATATTCAAACTATCTTTGGCCATACTGCAAACCGATAAAAACCCCAGCGGAGATAGCTACGTTGTATTGGAAGATGAGGTCACTGAGCAACTAAAAAACTCCTAAACTTCCCAGAGCTGTACGAAATGTATCAGATCGGGAAGATGTACAACATGCTGCCATGGGAGGTGATGAAACTTAACCGATCCCAGTTGGCATTTTTGTATGCGTGCCATCGCAAAGAAAAGGAAGAAAAACCGATGGCCAAAATGAATCTATCGAATAAATGACGATTGAAGAACGTTATCGGTTCATCCTTGAATCTGAGGAGACCGGCGAAGGATTTGATCAAGCCGAAGAGAAGATATCTGATCTATTCGATGAAGTGCGCGAGGCCGCGCAGGTTTTTAATAACTTAGAAGACAATGGCGCAGACGCCTTTTCAGCGATCGCAGCTGAAGCTGAAAAGGCAGACACCAGCGCATCCTCGTTCTTTTCTAAACTTTCCCGAAGTTCGATTGTTTCATTTGGGACATCAGCCCTAAATGTCTTTGACCGCGCTGCGGGCGCGATTGATTTTGTCTCTGATACTTTCGATACACTTCAGGGTCAAATAACAACCACTCAAGGTGCACTCAGCGCTTTAGATCGTGGCTTTTCTACTCTTGACATTGCTCAGATAGAACAAGCGAACGCCAACTTTTTAGAACTTTCCTCCGTATCTCAGAACACACTTTCTAATATTCAACAACAGATAGCCGTGGGTGTCGCACCTTCATTAGGTGCACTTGCTAGTGTTATCTCTCTCAATGCCACTTCTTTTGATGGGCTAAGTGAGCGGGTTGATATATTTGCTCGAGGGGCTACGTTACGAATAGCCGAGGTTAGCGATGGACTGCGTTTGCTTTTTGCTGATGAGGGTGAAGAGCTTTTACAAGCAAATTTTAAACTTGCACTTGCAGACTTTAGAAACTTTGCTAATGAGCTGATAGGCCGAGGTGACAAAGTAGATGAGGATCGCGAATCTTATCTTGCTCTTGTAGACGCCTTAGAAAAAGCAGGGGAAGAGTTCGGTAGTTCGAGTCAAGCTGTTGAGGAAGCGTTAAAGGCACAGGATGCGGCAGCAGAAGAAAACCGAAAAAAGTTTGAAGATCTTCAAGACGAAATCGAATCTACCACTGGAAAGCTTGGTGGCCTGACGATTGGTAGTAACGCAGCCGCTGCGGCTTTGGATAAGCTTTTTGACCGAGAATCTAACCGAATATCCGGATTGGAAATCGAAGGTCTTGGTGATCTAGATCTTTCAGGCGCTCAACTGGCGTCAAGAGGCCTTGATGACTTGGAGGCATCGGAGCTGTCACGCATTCTCGGCCTTGATTTATCGCAGAGTAAAAAACAGGAACTGCAGCAACAGCTTAAAGAACAGATCGGGACGCTTGGGCTTCAACTCGAGCTTCAGGCACAGCTTGCGATCGATGAAGCCAACTCACGGTCAGAGATACAGGATTTAGCTGCTCAATACAATGCGCAGATCGGGCGTGATGATGCTGTTCAGATACCGATCGCACTTGAAGTCATCGATAAAGAAAAAGCGGCAGCGGACTTACAGCAGACAACTGCTAACCTGGGTTTCTTAACGTCTGGCCTGAATTCAACTGCCGCAGCATTTGGAAACTTTGCCGATGCAGCAAGCTCTGAGGGCGAGTCGGCTTTTAAGGATTTCCAGCGCATCCAGGTGGCATTTTCAACCGCTGCTGCTATATCGGCTGCGGTGCAATCAGCCGGTTTTGCGGCTGGTGCTGGTCCTGCAGCTGCGTTTGCCGCTTATGCGAGCGTCGCAGGGGCGCTGTTAGGCGCTGTCGCGCAAATCCAGGCCATTAATACCAGTGGCGGGGGTTCAGCCCCAGCGAGGCTATCTGGAGGCGGTGCAACGCCATCAGGGCCGATAGGGGGTGAGCAGGCAGGTAATCGTTTCGGTGATAACGATGGAGAGGGTGATTCTGGTGGCACCCAGTTCAATTTCACTTTTATCGGTAAGGACTCGGATACGGTGACACTGGGTACGTTGCGCAATATGGCTCGAGCACTCAAGAATGATGAGGCCAGTCGCCGAGCGTTCCAGAACATATTGAATAGCTAAAATGCGTGTTAAACATCCCGCTCAGTTACCATGTTCAGGTGAATTGATGTGTATTCCGGTTGAGGATTGCCCAGATGATTGGGTATTGAGCATGACAGTATTGGAAAATCCATCAGTCGCAGAAGAGCCTATTCTTCGCGAGCGTGAAAACGGTTACGTGATCGTCGAGTTTCCGGAAAAAGGTGACTTCCAGTTAAAGTTTGATTGCTGCCCACCATGATAGCCACCAAACCAACCATCAATGGACCAGAGCTTGAGCTCTGTGCAGCACTTCCATATTTACTCCAAAGCCCTCCAGAATGCGCAGACGCAAAAACACTGCAGTGGCTTACAGCTGCGCCGTTGCTGCCGCCTGGAGTGACAGCAGATGATATTTATTTCTGGACGCCAAATTCCCTGACCACGTGGGTGCAAGTGCCAAAGGATGGCATTTATTATTTTTATGTGCAGTGCTGTAGATAATGCCAGCAACGATAACCACAACAGAGCCAAACCCGAATTGTCTGGTAGGGCTAACGCCTAAACAAATATCTGGCGAGCAGTGTCCGGGTGCCAGTCGCACACTGTGGGATTTTGTAGAACTACCAGTTGGATCTGCAGCAACCTACGCTGATCCTTTGGCAGCAGATACGACATGGTTACCTGATATACCAGGCCAGTATCGTGTCCGATTTTGCTGCTTTTATGACTATGATACGGTCCCCGCAGTCGACTATGAAGCTCCACCGACTGATCCATTTCTGGGTTGCCCTTTGGGTGTCGAGGCAGGTGAAGAGATTTATATTCCATTGCTAAATTGCGAGGACGCTGCGGTTGTTTGGTCTGCGACTGGTGCATTTGTTTCCATTGCCGGGGATACCTCGGGTGCCACGGTAACGACTGATGCCAATAATCCTGGACCGATATCAGTCACTGCAGAGTGCACCACCACTGATTCGAACAACCAAAGCGTTACCACGCCTGTCACATGTGATTTTGAATCACACGCTGGCCCTTTAATGTGTGACGTCAGTCCTTTCTTAAGGGTCAGCGCTAATCTTTGCGGTGGGTATTGTGAATGTGTTGAACGAACGTTTATCGTAAAACTCGTTGGCGATGATGATGAATGCGAATCTGATGTCCTGTGTATTTCAGTTAAGGACTGTCCGCCGACTTTTGATGAGGAGTGTGCAGCGTAATGTGGCCAGTTCCTGATCTAGAATTTATAAAAAACTGCGAGTGTAAATCGCATAACTCTGTTTTGTTGTGGAATAACGTCTGCACTTGTGGGTGGAATATGACCGCAACGAATACTGCTCAGGGTTCAAGTATATATAATGCATGCTCCTGTGCAGGTGGCCAGTCATTTGTTTTCAATGGATCGACAACCATTACTGCTACAGGACCAAGCCCTCTATTGATCGACCAGATATTTATCTGGGGTCACAATATCGAAGATGCCATCATAACAGTCACTCCAAACGGTACTTTCGGAGGGCCGAGACAAGTTGGCGTTACTCAGTGTGGCCCTTGTGATCCGGGTGGTCTAACTCCTATTGTTTTGGATTTGGTCATCCCTCCAGAAAATGCTGTGACAGATACAGTTACTATTGACATTCAATCTTCTGGACTTCTTTGTATTCAAAATTTATTTATAGGACAGAAGCTGCCGGTCACCATGGCTCGGAGTTGGCAAAATCCACATGATGGAACAGATACAACACAAGATATAAAGGAATCTGAATGTGGCCCTCTTACCATCGTTACAGAGCGCATTGAAATACCAATGAATCTGCAGATGCGGTGCGTTCCCTGTGAGTGGGTGGACGAGTACTGGCGCTGCTACCTGAAGTGGGCTCAAAAATACGGCGTCTATTTCAGATGGTCAATAAACAATGCAGAGAACGATCTCTTTTGCGGAAGACTGGATGGTCCACAGCCGCCGTCAACATTCGCTGACTATAAAATGTGCACTAAAAATCTGACTCTCAATGCGCTGGGTTACATAAGCCAGCCAGAATCAAAGTTCCTTACTCCGGTCGATGGCTGAACAAATTGAAAGAGGGTGCGCGCCCGATCCTATTCTCATCGCAGAGTTTATACTCGACGAATGTGAACATGAGTTTGGCGTTGCACCATGCACCGCCACTGGAGATCCGTGTTACAAAGATTGGAACAATTGTAGAGACAGGTGCAACTTTCAAAAGAACTGCGACGGCAAATCGATATGGATGTCTACATGTGATATTCCAAAGCAGCTGGGTATATTTAATTACCTGCCATGGATAGTAAAATCCAGCATTCAGTGGAATCCTTCAACCGCTTTACTAGGTGAGACATTTTCAACGCGTGGAGGTGGTTCTTTCTGCGTTCGTGACTTACCGCACACAGATCAAGGCTTTGACCCATATTGGCCTCGCGATGGCTTTATACCCCTATGTCCAGAAGACATGTCGGGCACGCTTATATCGAGGTGGGTGGAACGGGTGAAGTATTTTGAGGGAAGAAGAATAAACTTGTACAGCGGTCACTGTGACATGGAAGATATCTGTGATTTTAACAAGCAATCTTTTCTACTTGACAACCCCAGAGGGCCAAATGCGGATTGTGAGTTCTGTTTCGAATATAAAGACATCATAAATGCAACAGAAGGGAAACAAGTTCCTGATCAGTCTGACAAGAAAATTGCCGTTTTTTCAGGCGACCCATTCCCATTTCCTATGACGCTCGGGGTTGATCTGGATGGCGTTCCAGATGAGGATGACCCTGACGCTGCACCCTTTTCTCAGATCGGACTGCCATTGTTGGTCGATAATTATCACCAAGGTGAGCCTGAGCAGGATGCCTGCATACTCAATACAAAACATATTTGTATTGATGGCGAAGCTCTACCCGTTCGAGCATATACAAATAATGCTGTTCCTGCAGGCTGGAATTTTTTTCTTGAAGGCAGAGCAGCATGTGGATCTACATTAAAAGCCCACGAGCGTGGTGCTGAAATTACACTCGCCAAGACCTATCCTTGCGGCATGCACATCGGCAATGTTATATGCGATGTTCTCATAGCATCTGGTATAGAAGAAACCTTTACCCTTTGTTGTGAAGAAGACGGTCCTTCTGTTATTGACTTTGACGCACTAAAACAATGGATTTGTGAAAACCCGCATGCTCAGTTGACCGAAGATGTCCTTATTTGTGAACCCGAAGATCTTAATGACTTGCTGAGTAGCCTGTCTGTGGACTTCGGTTTTCTTCTATTGCAAAAAAATAATCGCGTTTTTATCAGGTCTATCCGTCCAGAATGCGAAGAAGATATTGTTGTAATCAATACATGCGATATAGAAAAACTAACCTATTCTGTTGATGATGACTTGCAGGACAGATTCTCACAAATCATTATTCGGCATGCTGTTCGGGATTGGACGCAAGCAATAGAAGAAGGCAATCATGCGTCTACTACAAAAGTGCTTTACACCGATGTCGAAGAAGAACAGTGTGATAAAAAAGGTTGGGCATATACAAAAACAAAAGAAATCGATACACGTTGGTTTGGCAGGCGATCTGAGTTTCTAGCGCAAACTGCTGCAGAGCGATTGCTGCTCTTATTAAACTGCCCACCTAAGCGCGCTAAGTTCTCCATACTCCAATCGAAAGCTCAATGCTTGTGTGTTGGCGATAAAGTCAAGCTTCAGTATCGTAAAGCACAAAATATGGAAGGTGAGTTTTCCGATAAGCTTTGGATGGTTCAATCTGCCGCACCGATAGAAACCGGCGTGTGCCATGAAATTGTAATGCAAGAAATGCCATTTGATGAAAGCACCTATGCCTGCTTTACTTGCGAAGGTAATTGCCCTTCTGTGATACCGGAGCAAACGGATGACTGCAATAGCGACTGCTTGGCTGTATTCTGATGGCGATTGATAATTACACTCCGGTGCAGGTAAACGCAGGTGATTGTGTTGGTTACGAAGAGATCAATACACTCTTTTCAAATCTAAAATCCATTTACAATACTGCGCGAGAAAGTACCAATAAGATCATATGTCAGCGTGTCAATGAAACCATACGGTATGGACAAAACGGGACTGATACTGCTGATCTCAATTCAAATAATACACCTATAAACAACACCTCAAGCGTCAATGATGACACTGGTTGCTTTGTTATTCAGCAGCCTACGATACCAATCGGCGATGACCCAGAAGAGAAAAAGATACTCGCCTTACAGATAGGCGTTTTTCATGATTACATTATCACGGGAAATAATGATGATTCCGACTTCACTATCGGTCTTGATCTATGGGTCGAATGTGATGGGGAACGCGTATGGTCTGGAACATCATCGTCCGCCAATTTTGCCTCATTTAATTGTAAGCGATCATCAGAGATACTACTCTGCGCTGAAACACGAATTACCACAGTTGGTGGGATAAGTCTTATTTATAGAGGGACTACCTTAACGCTTTGCGGCGGTATTCTCTGCGTTCAGCAATTTGATAATGACTCGAGTACTCCGGCATTCTTTTGCCCGCCTTGTCCATTAACAAGCGATAAAAAGCCAGGACGTGAGACGCTACATCTTCTTTATCAGAACATACTCACACTATGTAATTTCTTTCAGGAGGGCGGACAGGTAGAGTCTTGTTTTGACTTTAATTTCAATGATGATCTAACGCATCCTTTGGTCACAAATGTTTCTGGTGAAACCACTTATTTAGCGATAGGACAAGTCACTGTTTGCGCTCGTATAAAGCCGCTTGATTTTGCCACTAGCGCGCAATATGTCATTACTCCACAAATAGGGTGCCAAGGTGAGCAGTCAAGATGTCTGAGTCAAACCATGAGGCTAAGCCTCCGTGATGATTCTCCTCTGCCCTCTTTTGATTGCGTCAGCATCCCAGTATTTGTGTGCGGAACTTGTCAACCCGGTCAGACGATCAGCGCTGGATTTTTATCCTATGAGGACTGCACCGGCGTACCCGATCCATTCGGTACAGTGGGTGAGAATGTAGAAGTCACTTATATTGAACAAAGTTACTGTCTATACACCTGGGAACAGGTAGCCGTACCCGGTCTAACAGCGTTAAAACGACCTAACCCCAGCTGCCTTGATGTTGATACATTCGCCAACCTGATTACAAAGATGGACCAGCTTCAGGAAATTGTATGCGATCGCACACCGATTAATTGCTTTTTTGAAGAGAATAAAGAAATAATTCCAAATGGATCTTCAAAGCTTCTTCAACCCGCAGAGGCTGCACCAAACCCGATCCCAACCGGCTGGCCTTTCCCCCGTAAACTTACCCTACTCTTGGACTTTGCTTTCTGTATAACGTTAGGAACAGTAAGTAATCCTCAGCCCGTAAGAATTCTCGCTTACTTGGAAATAACCTGCGGCGGGAACGTTATCAAAACGATAGGGCAAGGTGACACAGACCCATTTGATTTTAATATTTTTCAGACTACTGGAGGTCGAAGACGATGTTCCCGTGTCTTTTCACGGATATGTTGCAATCTAACCTGTCCGGTGGATCAGCCAATTGAAATCAGACCCGTGTTTTTGGATTTTGATGGTACAGTTGTTCTTTATGATGTCGAGTTAACCTGTCAACAGTTCGGGTTCTGATATGTTTGAACAACCAAAAAATGTATGTGTTAAAAATGGGTTCCTCAGCTGGACTCCAGTACCGTGTGCTGACGGATACAACTTGCACAAAGAAGGACAGCACTTCGGCACAGTCTTTGACGGTACGCAATACCCGGTTGAACCTGGCGAATGGTCAGTCAGCGCTTTCTTTTTTGATCCAGAAGGCAATCGTGAGCCTTTTCATACTCCTCGTACAACAGCTATTGATAAAGCGTATCAGCCGAGTGGATTTTTGCTTTGGTCAGAAGACTTCAAAACCCTAGAGAAATCGTATTGGTCCAGTGAATTTGACTGGGGTAGAACGCTGATCATTAACAATGAAGATCAGTATTACGTGGCCCAGCTTGAAGGACAGATGATTGGGTTTAATCCGTTATCGTATTCCGAAGAAGAACAAGCGTTAAATATAAAAGCAGTCAGACAGCCTTATGATGGCCAGTCTTGGTTGTCTGGAAAGATATGCACTACAGACTCAAGACAATTAGAAGGACAATTCTACGTTGGGGTGGTTGCACGTTGTGATTTCTCCAAAGGCATCTGGCCAGCAATCTGGTTATACACTGCATTATATGGCGCTGAACAATCTGAAATCGATATCATGGAACAACCTGGCATTGATCGATTCACCGCTTATCATAACTATCACTATGTTAGTCAGTCTGGTCGAACCAGTGATCCACAAACATCCTCGATCGATACTACTCAATACCATGAATACGGATGCTTAAGAGAAGATGGAAAGATAACCATCATGATTGATCGCATGCCAGTTCACACGATTACAAGAAACGTGATTCTTGAACCGGTCAACCTGATCGCTAATCTCGCAATGGGCGGTGATTTCGCAGGTGATATACCAGAGGATTTAGTTGAGGCAAATTTCTATGTCAAATCCATAGAGGTCTACAGCGTTTGAGTCATGTCTACCATTGGTAGATGTTCTTTCCAAGCGCATTTACCATTTGTTGAATAATCAAACTCATAAACAGAACCATCCGAGAAAATCCAAGTCTGCTCCACTGTCCCATCTCTATTACTGATCGTTTCATACCGATCGGGCCTGTCTTTTCGAGCAATTAAATCATCCTTAATTTGACTGCAATTTATGCCACTTCCGCCTGCCGAACATCCAGCAAGAAATAAAACCAGTAATGAAATATTTCTCATTTTATCAGTCTCCGTGAGATTGCCTTTATTTGGCCTGTTTACCTTATCATCAAAAACGACTTGCAAATTGGCTACCCTACTCCCCAGGATTGCGTATAAACATTGTGCACTCATAGTCTACTCGAGTGATCCTCCGCACACTAAAAAATCTAAAATCCCGACCATTGCTGGCCACGACATTACAAGTTTTCTCAGGTTGGAAATCGGTAGCCCAACATTCAACAGCCGCGCTGTAAGTTTTCGCTGCAAATTCCTTCGCATCCAAACCATTGATCCTTGAAACTGTGATGCTACTCGCACTCATAGATAATCCTAATTCCCCTGGACAACCTCGGCACAATTTCTATAAAACCCTTTTTTTGTAAAGCGTAAAGATGATCCTGCACCCCGGTTGGCGATGAAAATCCAAAGTGATCTCCAATCTCAGTCCGCGTCGGCGGATATCCATTTTCTCCGATGAAATCAACAATCATTCTCAGAATTTCATTTTGTCTACTGGTTAGCCCTGACACGTTAATCCCATAAACCGTGAAACGTGTCACCCATTATACATACAGTGCTGTAAATATCAACACCTCAATTAAACCTATCCTTTTGATAAGTCAAGAGATATTTGGGATGTTTTAGTTTTTTCATTATTCGGCCGTTAAGAGCGGGGTAGGGCATAAGCCTTGCAAAAACAACTATCCGAATAATGGAGAACGAAAATATGAACAAAATGAATGCAGTACTTTCCAGGCTTTATACGGGGGTAGCAGGGGGCTGTCTCCTGGTATCGCTATTCCAAGCTTCCGGGCAGGCAATTGATAACGTTGAGAGCGTACCACTAAAGATCTCAATCGTTGTCGGTATAGCGTGTGCGTTATTAACTTCACAATTACTTGTGCGATCAATAGGGTCACTTGCAAGAGCACCGAGAGGGTTTTGGTGGCTGGTGGGTTTTATTGTGATCTTTAGCGTCTCATTTGTAATTGAGGCATTTAGCGTCTCAACATCAGCGACCAGCGTCGATGGTGGTTTTATGAAGGCACAGAGAAATGAGAATCTAAATTCCCCAGAATACTCTAGATATCAGAAAAAGCTCGATCGACTTGAAGCGAAACTTGCCTCTGATCAAGAGCAGAAAAAGGCGCTTGAAAAAGAACGCAACGACATGCCTGAAGATTGGTTTAAAGGCAAAGCGAAAGTCGAAAAACGCATAGACAAACTATCTTGGTCTATTAAAGCAGATGAGAAAAAGATCGATCAACTTACTGCAGCTATGGGTAAAGTCGATGTATCTATATCAAAAAAATCGTTTGAAAATTTTGAACAGATGACTGGCATATCGCAGACTAAGAGCTTTATTTTATTTGGGCTACTCATGAGCATATGTCCAATATCCCTTGCATTTGTTCGTGGGATTATAGAATCACCGTTTTCTCAAGACACAGTTGTAAAGCCTAAGAGACCAATAGAAATAGATGCTGATAAGGAGGCGTATGAAACCGGAAAAAAGTCTCGAGCCACAACAAAACTAAAACTAGCATAGGAAAACAAGACACATGCATATTAAAAGACACAACTTACAGAGATTCAATCATAGCGCGCCTGCGACAAGACATCGAAGATGGAAAGCTGGACAGGCTAACTTACGCGATTGGCAAGAGCGAGCCTTACAGATTGACGAGCGAGTTAGACATTCGCTTCGCAATGCGCCAGCTGCAAATGACTGGACATTTGATTCAGAAAGGCAACAGGTTCGTGGTGCCGAACAAGGCGGTAGCATAGATGAATAAAATCTTTCTAATAATAGTAATTACAATGTGTGCCTTAGCTTATGTGGGGTACAACAATATAAATGTAGAATACAGTCGATGCGGTAAATGGGTGACCCCAGATCGTGAAATATTTTGCGCTGATCGCATACAGCTAATAAATATTGCAGGCATTAGACTAGCTATCTAAATGTGTAAGTGCGGCTCTCAAAAAAGAGGGCCGCACTAGAAAATACCAAATTTAAAACGCTCCGAAATAGCTTGTCTTTTTACTTCTTCTAACACGTCTTTCAAAGCGACCCCATCTTTTCCGTAAAGTCCAAACTCATTAAGCAATTCAATCATTGGACGCTCATACTGAATTTTAAACTCTAGCCTTTCATGTTGAGTTTTAAGTTCGTCGTATTGCTTTTGCAATCGTTCAATATCAGTCAAAGTTTTAGGCACTTGCTGTTTTTCCGAGAGATCTTCTGGCATTTCGGTTTATTTTATTGATGCAGTTATTGTGACCACGCTGCACGCTATCAATTGATGATTTAGGCACATCAAACTTCTGAGCTAGTGAAGTATTGCCAAGTTGAATATACTGAGTCGTTAAACGATTGACTTCAGCTCTCAATCTGGCACGTTTTTCATAAATCTCTTGACGTTCAGATATTGCTTGTTCGATTAAGGATACATCATCTGCTGTTAGTATATTTCTTTCATGTAGACACATAATAATCTCTAATTGTTTGCTAGCTTGATTTTGTATATACGTTGTTGCTACAATGTATTTACAATCTACACCAAAAGAGAATGTAATGCAATCTAAAACCACAACTGTCGTGGCTAGAGTTTCTCCAAAGTCGAAGAGAAGATATATCAGTCTTGCAAAGAAATATGATATGTCTTTGGCAGACCTTATCCGTCGCCTTTTAGATCAAGAGTTAGAGCTAAGCTCCCCTGCTAAGCGAGCAACTAAAAAAGTCAGCATTTGTAAATGACTTATAAAAATGCGAACAAATTGTCTAAGGCAGTTTTTCAGAATCCGGAAGAATGCCCATTTTGTAAAGAGAAAAATGTGGATTGGGATGAGCGACCAGAGATGCATTCAATTGGTATTGCTTGGATGTCAGTTAAGTGCTTCAGTTGCCAATCTACTTGGCATAATGAATACCACATTAGTGGTGCTACACAATTTGAAGATAACAGGAGTAAGGAAGATGAATAGCTTAAAATTATTTTTTTGCGCTTTAGGATTATTTTTATCGGCAAACGTTGCAAATGCTATTACTTACAGTTTTGTAGGACCAAGCTGGAAGCAGCTGCAGGATCCGATAACATTTCAAACTCTGTGTGAGACTGGCCTACCTTGTGATGTCCCAGCAGGTACCTATAACTTGGTTGATTTTGGCACTTCGCCTGCTACGGTGACCAGCGTCACGGTTGGCGCGCAGTCTCCAGGTACTCAACAATCAGGTGTACTTACCGTCATAACTGAGAACTGCAATTATCAGCCAGCCGGGATTGGTTACAGACACTCTTGTTTGGCTCGATGCCCAGCGGGCATGAAAGTCATATCAGCACTCTCATGTAGTGTACGTAAAGATGTAGCCGATTCAGGTCAATTACCTTCTGGCTTTGTATCCAGGGGAGACTGGGCTAAGTGTGAGAGCAACGGGGGTAATTACACGGCATCTATCGAAATATCGATTGTGTGCCAGTAGCTTGAGATTCGGTGTATTAGGCTCTGTCGTTCTCTATGAACTGCCACAAGTCATTTGGATTCCGCTGCCGATACAGGCATCCATCGGCAAAGCGTTTGCCTGTCGTGGGTATTGCACGACGTTTTTACTACCAGCGCGGCAGCTAACGCGTTGGTTGTGGCCAATAATTAGAGCGAGTCCACGGTTTTCTGGATGCCAAATAAATGAGGCCGACCCTATTCATCAGGTAGGGTCGGCTTTTGATTGATTGTTCTATTCCTGATCGCTTTCAAATTCTTTCTGATAAAGCCAATCAGCTATTGTCAACGTAACTCTGTCCCCCACCACTTCCATTCGCTCTATCTGATTTCTCGGTAGAAATGCTGTCTTTCCGTTGTGTTCTATGTGAACTGATTTTTTCCTGGTCTCCAGGTGCTTTGCTGTGAAGGTCTGCGTCATCATGATCAATAATTCCCAATAGTAGATTTTCAAAAATCGTTAAATGATTGTTCATAAATTTTCCTTTCAATAGCCATAACACGGTTTGTGCATGAATAAAGGTAGGACAGAGATTAGCAGTGGTCAACCTTGATATGTTGATTAAAAGTGTACTATCCTATTGAGGATGCAAGCGCAAATAGACTATGACATAACTTTACGGGACCAGGTCGAGGCTGTGGGTGCCGTGAATGTAGCTGAACAGCTTGGTCTTACTCGGTCCGGCATTTTCAGAATGTTAAAAAATAATCGCCGGATTTACTTGAAACAATTTCCCGATGGCTGGAAGTACTGTGAAGTGAAAAACTACAAACGATGCGAAAAAAAATCAGAACCGTCAGAAGACTCTTTATGACAACCAGAGCCACTACAAAGTTTGTTTTTAGCAGACGATTGGAAGCAGCTCGATCACGCGATGGCTATGGGTTGACACAAAAACAGCTATCCGAAAAAAGCTTGGTGCCGCTGGCATCGATCAGTAAGTATGAAAACGAAGGGAGGCTTCCGGATTGCATCACACTGGTTAAACTTGCACTGGCACTCGACGTTTCGGTTGATTACTTATTGGGACTGGATAATGTCGAAGCCTAAACACACATCGCGGGCCATAAGAAACGCACTTAAAAGCGAATCGCTAAAGAAAATCCAAAAGAAAGAATGGCCAAGCACAAGTAACATGAACTCTACACCCTTAAGCGTTTGGGCGTCGCGCCATTTCTTAGTTCAAGTTTATACAGAAGCAAATGATTGTTTCAGGATAACCGTTAACTCCGTTATAAAAGATGGAAACCAAAACTGGTCTGATCATATTCCATGGGACGATCTACAAAACATTAAACGGGCCGTTGGATACGGCGATAACTATGCAGTGGAAATATATCCACGTGATCTTGATACCGTTAATGTTGCCAATATGCGGCACCTGTCGGTGCTACCACAGCCACTTGGTATTGGATGGTTTAGTGGCAAATATGAGGATGATTCAGAAAATGAATAAAGAGCAGATGCAATCTATCATTAGTGATATTACACTCCCGGATAAAATGCGAGTGAGGTTAATAGACTCGAATACCGGTCCTATACATGTACAAGTTGGGATGGAACGTCCGGATACTTATACAGGCAACATTGAAATGGGCTGGGGAGGTAAAGCTTTCGTCTCAGCATTTTGTACAGATGATGAACTGGTCAAGAAAGTATTCGGTCTCGCTCTGGCATATAGCGAGCATGAGCTTCGCGAGTCTTTCAAGTACAGAGGCAAGCGCGTGTTTGGCCCTCACATCTCCTTGGCGGCACTTATGGAGGCAGCCGACCACACAACCTACCGTGACCTATCGTGAGTACTACAGCGACGGTGTGGGCCTGGAAGCAGCAGGTGGGCAACCCGGTCAGAAAATTGGTCCTGATGCATCTGGCAGATTCAGCAAGCGTAGAAAATGATTGGCAGAGCTGGTACTCACTGAGCCGGATAGCAGAGCGTTGTGATTGCTCTCGAGGAGCTGTCAGAAATCAATTAAAAGCCCTTGTCGATTTAGGTTATATCACCCTTGTTGAGGCCTCCACTCGCCAAGGTAAAAGTGCAAGATATCGCCTGAATGTTGGCACTGTTGAAATACATCTCCTCCATCCAGGTGGTGCACCAGATACACAGGGTGGTCCATCAGGTATACAGGGTGGTACACCAGATGCACAGGTAGGTGGTACACGAGATAAACAACCTGGTACATCTCGTGAACAAGGTGGTACACGAGATGTACCCAAAACCAAAGGAACGTCAAATGAAACAAAAAACGGTCGTTTTTCAATTGTAAAAGAACTCGAAGAGCGGTATGGTTATTCCCCAGCCCAATTCAGCGAGCCAGAAAATGCGATTATCAACCGATGGGAATTTGAACAGGTAACTCAAGCAGAGCTCGAATACGCTCACGAAATCGGATTCAACAAAAAAGGAAACAAACCACCCCTTGGTTACCTGAAAGGCATAATCACGAACTGGCGAAATCAATCCCAAGAAAAACCCAAAGCCGCCAATCGAAATCAACAGATTGAAAGCACCGATGTTCTCGGAGCAAATACACAAGCCTACGAAGATCAGCA
Source organism: uncultured Granulosicoccaceae bacterium (assembly GCA_938038175.1). Taxonomy (GTDB): domain Bacteria; phylum Pseudomonadota; class Gammaproteobacteria; order Granulosicoccales; family Granulosicoccaceae; genus Granulosicoccus. Next base: position 52,722 of record CALHRQ010000107.1, read on the forward strand.
TTTGCAAAAAATGCAGAAAATGATTGAAGATCAAAAGCGACAGCTTGAAGGCGCATCCAATTGAAAAAAAGAACCAGTCGATCAAAAATCATTAGGCGTAAAACCATGCCTGATCTGATTGTGCCTACAGAAGAACAGGAACAGGCGTGGGTGATTCAATGGTCTAAGATCAGCTTAGCCAGGTATCCCCAGCTTAAGATGTTGTACGCAGTACCCAACGGAGCGCGTGTCGCGCGCAGTCAGGCCAACAAACTAAAACGTGAGGGCATGAACCCTGGGGTACCTGACTTGGTGCTTCCTGTGGCTCGTGGTGGCTTTCACGGGTTTTATCTTGAGATGAAACGAATCCAGGGTTCTAGCGTTTCAAAGGTCCAAAAAGACTGGCATGAGTGGCTTCAGGAAGAAGATTATCAGGTAAAAGTGTGTAAAGGGCACGATGAAGCAATCAAAAATATAGTCGAGTATTTGCAAAGTTGAAAGACTTGCCTATCCTTGTTTTGATGCCTCTAATACCAATAGCGATTTATTCTTTACCGGTGGGTGTCGGGCTATTCATACTGCATGTGTTCAAGCAGTTAGTTATTTCGCTTATGCCATTGTTCAGCTAATTTTCTGCATTGCGATTCACTGCGTGTTCTAACTTCAGAATAGCCCATATGCTTACCGTCTCTGATCACATCCACATAGTGATATTTCAAGCACAACGATAGCTGCACTCTTTCACCGTTATTGCGGTGAAAGAATGGCTTGCATCCGTGTTCGTTATAGTTCAGGTTGAGCATAGCGGGGTTTGTGTTATACGGTATCAGCTTGCTTAGCAACTATCTTCCAAAATCCGCCAGTCGGCCCGCCCTTGCAAAATCTTAGTGTTACTTTGTCGCCTTTTGCTGGCTTGAAAGCATGGTAATCACCGACGAGAATATGCCCCTCGCCATGTTCATCTAAAACCGTGATTATATCTCGCCTCACGTTCATTACTTCGGCGTTCAGGCGCGAACCATATTCCCATGTGCGTTGTAGCATTCTGATTCCTAAGTGGGGTTCTCGTTAAATTCGTTAGTCTCTAGCATTGTCATCTGCTAGTTGGCCGCGCCCTTGGCTTTCGCCTGCCAGATGGGTGACTCGCTCCACCTTCGTTTTTATCGCGGTTTGCACAAGCGTGTGGCAGCGCCTCATGGGCCTTTTCCGCTCCCGCTGATGGTCATAAGTTGACGTTGCTGCACACTGACCATGAATCGAGCATACACAAGTCCTAGACAATCTGCAAACTACTAACACCACCTATGCTATACTTTCTCCAGATTAGTGATTTGCCGCCAATGACAAAAATAAAAGAAGAAAATCGAGAGCCTACCTACATCGGTTATGCGCGTGTTTCAACTGCTGAACAATCAGTTCAAATGCAGATTGATGCGCTTTTAAAATTCGGTGTTAAGAAGAAGGACATTTATCACGAGAATATGTCCGGCGTTAAAAAGAACCGACCACAGTTGCAAGCGGCAATGCGCCGACTTCGTAAAGGTGATGTGTTAGTTGTCTGGAAGCTGGATAGAGTTGCAAGGTCTATCAACAACCTTCTTGAGTTGATGAAAGACTTGGAAGATAGAGGCATCAAGTTTCGCAGCATAACCGAAGGTGTAGAAACAGAAACGCCCACCGGACGATTGATACTTGTTGTCATGGGTGCGCTTGCTCAGTTCGAGCGTGACTTAATAGTTGAACGAACCCGCGCTGGTGTTGCTGCTGCTAAAGAGCGTGGCGTTAAATTTGGCGCAAAGAAAACACTAAGCGATGACCACATGCCAAAAATCTGGAAGATGGTTCGAGAGGAAGGCATAAGCCAAAAGGAAGTCGCAAAAAAATACAAGGTTTCAGCACAGACAATCTGGCGTCGTTTGAAAGAATATGAATCTAACAAGTAGGAGTAATAGCGATATGGGCAAAACAGTATTCGACAAACTACGTCAAGGCGTCGATGAGGGTGAATGTATGACGATCATGTGGAACCTGATAGATGAGGCCGAGAAGCAGTCAGAGAGTATAAAAAATGCCATTGCGGCTACAGATGAAATAGATTGCTCTGCTGATTTGAGCGATTACGTGTCAGATGTTTTGGTGCTAATGATAAAGGAGAATACATGAGCGACAAGAAAGATTACAGCCACATACATCACCAATTGCACTCAACTCGTGGGACATCGGGTGACGGCCGTGTATACGTTTCTGTTAACACAAAAACAGGCGAATCAGAAGTGATAGTCGAGCAGACAGTAAAGCAACGAATGCCGATAACAG